>JAKFUT010000254.1 GCA_021732565.1 Candidatus Obscuribacterales bacterium | reverse complement strand
ATACAACGTTTTCTTGAAGATGTTGCGGCGTTGCTGGACAAGGCATTGATTTGCGCGAGCTGCCCTGCTTACCACAACGTCATCTTTGAAGGAGCACAGGGCCTCTTGCTTGACGAAGCACGCATAGACCTGTTTCCCCACCTGACTCGCTCACGAACGGGTTTAACAAATGTTATGCAGTTGGCTGAACAAATGCAAATTGGAGAGCTGGACGTAAACTATGTTTCCAGAACTTACTTGACCAAGCATGGCGCTGGACCACTTCCGGGGGAGGAAGACTGGTCTTTTCCAGACAACACAAACATCCATAATCCATTTCAAGGGACACTGAGGTTTGCCCATCTGTGTTTAGAACAATTGGCTTATTCAATTAACCAAGATCAATTGCAAGCAAAATATAACCATGCACGAATGAACGCTAGCATTACATTCACCTGTGTGGACCATCTGCCGCCACCCGATGAAAAATACTTACCACTGCCGGTGCGATATCTGAGCGAAGGCCCAACCAGAACAAACATACGCAAGGTTCGTCCAATCGTTTTCTCTTAAGACGGAGCTAAGTGGTTAGTTCAATTATCCCAATTTTGTTCAATAATGCCTGAGATGAGACTCCGGCACCATGGTGCAGCACTCCATTTCCTCTTGTAGTGTAGACCATTGCGATCTGTTGATGGAAGTTCTGATGCCCTCGGCCAAGATTGCCCGACCTCGCAGGGAAAGTAATTGTTGCACTGAAGAACGGTAAGCAAAGCATTCGATCCTGCAGCCTCAGTGGCTTGGAACTATAGGTGATACCACTACAATCGCTCTTCATCGAAAATCCGTGCACTCGATCATTTCGATTTCTTAGCGGACCGATGGATGAAAACTAGTCAATGGATGTAGGCACTCCGCCCCAAGACATCATAGTACGTTCTGTTTTGCATTGCCCAAGGAAGTCTGATCAATCATTGCGCTCGGATTCGGTTAGCGGACATGTCTTGGGTAATATTACGGAGAACTTGGTACCTATATTCTCCGTTGATTCGACACTTATGCGTCCTTGGTGGGCTTCAACTATTGCTTTGCTCGCAAATAATCCTAAGCCGGATCCTTCGCGTCTTGCTGCGGGATTACCAACGTTGCAGTAGCGGTCAAACAATTTCTCCAGGAATTCCGGTTTGATGCCTCTTCCTTCATCGCGCACTATCAACTCAACTTCTTTGTCTGTGAAAGAAGATTGGACTGTTATACACGTTCCTTTGGGTGAGAACTTAATGCCGTTTGCCACCAAGTTTATAAGGACTCTCTTGATTCGATCCGGATCCAAGTCGCAAGGACCTGTTTCTCCTTGGTAGTTCAGTGTTATTCCTTTGCTATTTGCCAGCTCGCGAACCGATTCCAGACTTTCTTCAATCAGAGTTGCCAAATCACAGCGCGAGTATACTATTTGTGGCTCGCCTGTTTCAATTCGATGGAGGTCTAACAGATCTGCCACCATGTCGAGAAGGAACTCCACGGTCCGCTGCGCATCTCGCAAGCGTTTTCTGCCCGACTCGTTCAATTCACCGTAGATACCGTTGCGAAGAAGTTTAAGTGTCCACTGAATGTTTGTAATAGGGCTGCGCAGGTCATGACTCACGATGGCAATAACTTCGTTCTTTGTTCGATCGATTTGCACTTCTACCGAGATATCTCGTATGACTGCAAAAAAGAGTTCAGCGCCGCTTGACCATTCGACGGTCCAGCGCGTATCAATGATTCGCTCATTGCTGACTATTTGCGTATCGAACGAAAGATCAACGCAATTTTTGTCGAATGCTTGCAGCGTTGAATCTCGGTCCTTGTCGGCAATAAACTCCCCTAACGGTCGCCCGACAAGGCTTTGAGGAGGAAGTCCCCAATTGTGAAAGCTACTTGGCGCAACGCTAACGAATTGAAGCGACTCGTTGAGAGTGCAAATAACTTCCTCGGAGTAGTCTGCAATTAAATTTTGCTGGTGCGCTAAGCTATCTAATTGATTCATCAACACGACCAATTGCTCTTCGAGCACGAGATTGTTTGATTCGTTGTTCGTTTCGCGGAAAACTGCTGAATTGCGGGACCTGGTCAATATGTACGAAGTAAGCGTTCTTGATCTGGTGGCGTTTTCAAATTGATTGACTGCGATGAAGGAGGTGAGAACCCAGAGCAGGAGCAACATGGCAAACGATTGGGCAAGACCACCTCCGCTTGCGTACAACATGAAACATACGATTAGCTGCAAAAGATACAAGCAAATTAGGCCTAGCCATGTCAATGATGAATTAAGTAATTTGGACGGAGGAGATAGTAGTGACTCATCTTTCTTTGCCGGTGCGGACATGAGTTGTTCCAAACGCTTCTGATCGGCTTTTATGAGCGTGGCCGGTGTGAGATTGTCAATATTGGCTGCATCTGCAAGCGCACGTTTTCTAAGCCTCGCAAGGTACCATTGTCTTAGTTGCTTGAGATGTTCCGTGCTGGACGTCATGGTAGCTCTTTTGGCAATTTTTGTGTCTCTCGCCTAAGCAATTTGATTAGTCATCCAGATTGATTTGGTAACCGGCTTTGTATTTGGTAGTGATTAGCGAGCTACCGTTGGAATCGAGCTTGGCCCGAATCCGATTAACGCAGGAGCGCACCGTGTGTGGCGTAGCTTCCGTGTCTGAGGGCCATAGTCGGTCCAGCAGTTCGTCGGCGGAAAACATTCGATTCGGATAACGAGCAAGAAACTCAAGGAGGGCAAATTCTTTTGGGACAAGATGAACTACCACACCCTCCTTGCTTATTGTATGGGTTGTTGTGTCAATTTCGATGTGCCTGATTTTCTTGACCTTCGCCTGATAAATCATTGGTCTGCGCAGCAGAGCTTCCACTCGAAGCGATAGCTCCTCCGGATCGGAGTCTTTCGTGAGGTAATCGTCCGCGCCTGCTCGAAAGCCACATTGTTTGTCCGCGAGAGTTTCTCGACCAGTCAGCATTATTATTGGAGTTGCGAACCCCTTCTTTCGCAAGTCCCGTATCAGGTTCGGACCTTCAGCGTCCGGCAGGTGCCAGTCGACGATTACCACCTCGTACTGATAGGCATCCAAAAAACTGAGCGCTTCGCCAACGCTTTCGGCAACCTCTACATTGTGTCGCTGCGTGGCCAGGAAGTCTGAGACCAACGCACTGTAATCTGTATCGTCTTCGATAAGTAGAATCTTTGCCATAAGCCATCCTCAACAGTGCATATACCCACAGTGTCAGGGGCTAACCTTCTAAACTCGTCTTTAAATGGCTACCCCGGGCTCTCTGCAGAATTATCAGAACCGCCTTTTGCGAAGAGCCTCACTGGAAGCGGTTGGTTCTCGACTGATCGATTGTAGTCACAATCTAACCGGTGTGCTTTGGCCCCCGGGTGAGGATCTTGCAACCTATCTGAAACTGAGGATTTATGCACAGAATTTTCGTTTTCTCTTTCTGCGATAAATTTGCGAATCATATTTTCTACCCTAAGCCGAACAGCAAGAGTTCGCTGATTTTTTGAGGACGTAGGCATGATTGATAAAGGTGCAATGAATCTGTTTGGAGATCGGTTTCGGAAACTGTGGATTTTTATGCACAGAATTTTCGTCAGCTCTCTCTGCGATAAATTTGCGAATGATATTTCCTACTTTGGGAGACATCGCTGAACGGTAAGGACTTAGCGAATCTTGGGAGAATATAGCATGACTGAAGTTGGTAGGAATTTGTTTGGAGATTCGGATGCAACAAGGAACTCATCAGAATCCTTGGCCCTAAAACCGGGTGATCATCTTTATGATGTTGATCCGGGCGCACGCGAGAACATCGCAGACATTGTTAGATCAATGTCTGGACCGGGGCAACAGTTGGAGCTTCCTTCGATAGAGTTGATAGGAGTGTCGGCAGACGGTACCGAAAATAAGTCCTCAAACATAAGTCCGAATGAGACTCAGGAGTCAGAAGCACGTCTTCGACAAATCTTGAAACATCCGTCGTTGGATGAATTATTAGACCTGTTGAATGGTGCGAAAGGGGTTGACGAGGCACTAAGTCCGGTAAGATTGGAGACTCCGGAAGCAGGCGTGAAGACGAGTGCCAATGAGGATCAGGAGTTTATCGCGCGAGTTCGACAAATGTTGAAGGACTTTCCGGGATTCAATGAATTACTGCAAAAGAAGGATGACATTTCGGATAACCTGACCGACGACATGAGGAGAAGGATTGAGAAGACCTTAAGAAAGACCGGATCAGAGAATCAGGAAGAGAGGGTGAGGAATAGCGAATTTCAGGAGTTTGTGACACGTGTGCGGCAGGAGCTTGAAAGTGGTGCGAAAGAGTTTGATCGCAATGATCTTCCTTCTGATAACCATGGAATTGCGAGTCTCATCGCAAAGCTCATAAAAGAAAGACTGAAAAATGAGAGTCACTGGGACGGGCCAGGTGATGATCTCCTGAAAGATGCCCTGGTAGGTTTCTTTGATTTATGGCCTGACACGCCTAATACGAAAGACACTTTCGATAAAGCAAATGAGCGGGTGAGAAGGTCCCTTTCCCACACCAGTGCGACTGGATTAGAAAATCGTCTCTTCGAAAATATCCAGAAGGCATCTTTGCCGCCGCAATTCGAAGAGAAGGTCAACAAAGAATTCGCAACCAAGCGCGGGATTCCAACTCTTGAAGAGCTGAAAAAACTAATTCCTCAGCAGGAGAAACCGAAGGAGCCTCTGCCGCCCCCGGATATTTACCCGCCTCGCCCATTGTTGCCACACGTCGAAACGCCTTTGCCTGCGTCAATCGAAGAGGCGCACAAAAAGCAAGTGCTGGAAAGTTCTTCATCTAATGACGAAATTCGGTCTGTTCGGCCAGACCTTCAACCTGAGCCAAGCAAGTATATTCAGTATTCTAGATTCAGGGTTATCGATCAAACTGAGTTGGTCCAGAATCTGATGCG
The DNA here is from genome assembly GCA_021732565.1 of Candidatus Obscuribacterales bacterium. Classification (GTDB taxonomy): domain Bacteria; phylum Cyanobacteriota; class Vampirovibrionia; order Obscuribacterales; family Obscuribacteraceae; genus JAKFUT01. The sequence continues at coordinate 7,586 of JAKFUT010000254.1, read as the reverse complement.
TGCAATCGCTCCATCTGGCATACAAACGGAGAAAGCACGCGGAGAAAAGGCAAGAACGGGAAACCGGTCTGAGTCACCCTCTCCAGCAGATAATGCCGGTTGGACCCCTCTGCCTTCGCCGGGGGAACGACCAGCGCCGCTGGAGTCTCTAAAGGGCCTGAATTTCGCGCCTGATGAGGATTCATTTTCGCAAAATGATACCTACGTAGACTTCAAAGACGGTCCATCCGATCAAGCTTCAGCAAAAGTGTCTGAGCGCGAAATTATCAAACTCGCCGATGATGCAGTAAAAGCAGTCAAGGCGGGTGACTTCAAAGCTCTGCAAAAGGCTCTCATGGATGCTTTTAATAAAACGGGCGGCCACAGGTACGAGTTCGTCAAGGTCACCCGAGAACTAGCCGCCCAACTGAAAGAGCAAGGGATTACTGTACGTTATCAGGACGGAAAGCAGACCACGACGCAGCTATCTATTCATCGCAACGGCTCGCCATATGCGCTGGATCTGACAGTCTCCAAGAACGACGATGGTGTGCATGTACAATCGCAAGCATACGATTGGGTAACCAAAAAGGACGTGACCGGCAAGACTACCGATGTAATGAACTCCCTGAAAAATAGCAAACGAGAAGGAGAACTCATGGATGGGAAGGAGCTTGGAACAGCAATAGATGACGCTCTCTACAACAACGACTTCACCAAAGTGAATAAGGCTCTGGCAGTCTCGCTAAAACACGCCTATGACAATGGTGGAATGGCGGCAGTGAACGATGTTGTAAAAGAAGCGGACAAAGCCGTTGAAACGAATGGCAATGGTCCTATTGTCTTCGAAGAAAAAGGAAAGTTCTATGTGATGACCGTAAAGACACTCTCAGAGTCTACCAAGGAAGAAGTCGAGAAAATGTCACAGGGAGAAAGACTTGCCGAAGGATATGTAAAGCACCCGAAACAAGGCTACGTAATGGTAATCAACCGCGGTCCGGAGGCGATTGTAACCAAAAAATAGTAGACGGCGGGAAGCGCGGACATCCAATGATGCCTGCGCTTCTCTCTAAGGGTGAACGGGACTGTTTTTGCAAGTCAACCCTGGCTACTTCTGTGCTTAGTGCGCAACAGTCGATGGCTCATCGTTAATTTGGCGGGTAACTTGAGGTATATAGGGAGAGTTGCTTGTAAGAAGAAAAAATGTCTTTGCTGGATAGGCTATTGAACAGTCCCATTGGTCCCGGTTTGCGAGATATAGAGATCTTGGGCCGGGGCGGGGTCGGGATTGTATATAAGGCTTATCAAGTAGAACTTGAACGAGTGGTTGCGATAAAGCTCCTCAATGCAGCGCATTCCAAGGAACATGCAGATCGGCTCATACGCGAGGCTCGATGTCTCTCCCTCCTCAATCACCCGAACATTGTGCGAGTTTTCGCATGCGGAAAGACGGCGGCGGCAGAGCCCTACATCGTGATGGAATATGTTGAAGGGGAAACGATCTCGGATCACGTATTATCTGCAGGGCCTCTGTCAATTGAGCTGGCAAAGAAGTACTTTCTTGAGATTCTTCAAGGTCTGCACGCCATGCACAAATGCGGGCTTTTGCACAGGGATTTGAATCCGGCCAATTTCATGATCACCAAGAATGGTGCTCTCAAAATTCTCGATTTTGGATTCGTTAAGAATCAGTACGACGACAGCAAGGAAGGCAAAATAACCAGAACGCGACAAGTGTGTGGAACCGTTGCTTATGCTAGTCCCGAGTCCTGTCTCGGCGCGGGAGTAGATGTACGATCTGATATATATGCACTAGGGTGTCTGTTGTATTTTATGGTGGCCGGTCGAGCACCTTTCCAAAGAAATTCAATTGATGAGTGCATTGCCGACCATCTTAGCCAAACGCCTGAACCTATTCATCGCTTGAGACAGGAATGCGTTTTCTACCCCGGCTTGGAGGAGACAATTTCAAAATGCATGGCCAAGAGACCTGATGATCGATTTCAACATGTCACTGAGATATTTGAGAAACTTGATCAATGGAATGAGACGCTGCCAATATCCGACATCGCTTACAAGAGAAAGTCGTTGCGGTTTCACTTGTTTGTTGGTTTGGGCATCGTCCCTTTATTGCTTGCTGGAGTTCTATTAACCTGCTCTTTTGTTCACCCGAACATTCTTGATGAACTGGAGTTGCAATTAGCCCGGCGGCAAGTTCAACAGTTAAAGGCTTCTTCTCATAACGAATCAGTGGTCGCTAATTTTGGTGCGCAGTTCCGATTAGCTAATCTGTTAGTACGTCGGACCGTCCTGTTGGGGCCTGCCGCTACTAAGAAAGACTTCGAAGAGTCCTGGCGAGCTTGCCGCGATCTTTTTTCTTTGTGTCCCTCTTTGTCAGATTCACGTGCTTGTTTGGACCTTGCATCTAAACAAATTTTTTCCAATCCCGAGTTGAAGAGCGCAAGGCGAGACCGGATCGTCGAGGTGCAGTATTTGACGGTGACGGGATTGGCCCGTAACAATTTGGTAGACGCGCTTGCTTTGTACAGAGAATTAGGTCGAGGTTGGGATGATCGTAATCGCCTTAGACTAATTACTGAACTCTTGCCTATAGCGGGCAAAGTCAAGGATATGAACTTGGTTCATCAGATAGACAATATTATGGATGGACTAGATTCAAAAGATGACAAACTTTGCGATGACCGCTGTCGTGCTTATCTTCAGTTAGGAGAGATTGATTCAAATAACGCTCTGAGATATTTGAAAGCATGTTCAAATCTCCTGAGTCGCCAAACCGTGCACGACTATGCGACTCGTGCTGATTTCCTGGTTAAACTGAGCCAGCGATATGAGCAGGTCGACCAGCCGCGTGAAGTTCTGTCTAATGCGGGGGGAGCAATTGCCATCCTGGACAAGCATGGACAGCAGGGTACTGAAGAATATTTGCACGCGATGACACTTCGCCAACGAGCAAACTCGCGGTTGTTGAGGTACGAAGCCAGTTGCGAGTGTGGGCTGCTTGCGGCCAAAGGCTTTTATGATCGAGGTAACGATACTCGAGCGCTGTTTCAAATTTCTCAATTGCTGATTGATTGCAGCCACCTTTCGCAAGATAAGAAGAATCGCTTTAACTGGCTACAGGTTGGAGTTCCTGATTTGTTATCCGCAATTAGCAGGCGACAGAAAAACGATGGAAGGGACTACCCTCGAGCTTGGGGAATGGTGGCCGCTGCATATTCAAATCTCAAGCTCTTCGGTTCATCCATAAAATATCGAATGTACGCCCTTGCGTTGTACGGTACCAATAGCGAATCAAGGAATCAGCTGCACGACGTTTCGGGGATTATCCAGGACTCTATCCATCTGCGCCCGAGGGAAAGGTTGCACATACTGGAGTCTGACGTAAGTCATGCATTGGAAGCAATTGCGCTATCTTCGCGCGATGAGCAGTGGTGGAATCTCTATGCAAGTTTAATCGTAGTTTGCGGCACAGCGGCCGCAGAATGCGGGGACCGGAATCTTTCTGAAGCAATTGTAGAGCACGCGAGTAATTTACCTCAGACCGTAGGGATGCAGCCGGAAAGCTTCGCTCTTCTGGTCGCCTGTGCTCAAGCGTCACTTGCTGGTCGACACTATGAACGCGCTCGTGATAGGGCTTTGAAAGCATGCGATATTCTTCTGAAACAAATAATTTCGTCGGACAAAGTTGAACTGGTTGACCACCTCGGCTCTTTGAATGAATTGGTCATTACACTTTTGGACCTTGGACTTACCACGCAGTGCGAGGCAGTTTTGCGAGCAATACTGGATGAAGGTAACGTGCCGGAGGCCAATGTCGCGGTGGTTGGGACACAGCTGGAGTCTTTGCTCAACGCGTGTCACAAACAAAAGGAAAGCACGCAGTTGATGCTGTGGTTGGTCTCGAGATTCGGGCACAATTCGACATTGTTATTTTCCTTAGTGGAAGAGTTGACAAAGTCGGGAGATTTCGAACAGCGAAACGAATTTCTCAAGCGTTTAGTCGCGCAAATTGAAAGGAGCGACTGGGAGCCTGAGAAAGCGCATGCTTATCGACGCCTGGGGGGTATGATATCCTGGTCGGGGAATCCAGAGTGGTCAAAAGATCTAGGTCTTGAATATCTGCGAAAAGGCGACAGCTTGATGAGGAAATCCAAAACGTCAATGTCTCCGAATCTAGCCTGCGATTTCGCGGAAACATACTTGGGATTGCATGACTACGCCAAAGCGGTGGAAGCGCTTCGCTATGCCAGGATCTTGATTGGGAATGATGGTGACGTCGATAACTTGATGCGAATTCTTGAAATTTATGCTGAGATTCACGAACTGCCAGAGAGCGAACAGAAGTTTCTTCGACACGAGCTTGGCCGGGTGGAGGGCATCCTTTGCCGAAGAGCGAATCCGGAACATCAAATTCGTCGTCTCCATCGCTTTGGTGCTATTGTCGCGAGACAGTCACCATCGCGAGCGCTTGATTTTTTTGCACGTGCCCTGGAAATTTGTCCCACTGCCTATGTCTTGGAGGGTGAAAGGGACGTTTGCTATACCATTATTTATTGGAGACCCACCAATTACCGCTACTCGGCGAGATGGCGCAAGTTAGTTGATCGCATCGCTCGGCGTTATTCTACGCACAGCATGCTCTGCAATTATGACCACATTCCGATGACTTACCAATCGCTTCGCGAGTTAGGGCGTCTTGAGCACCAGTTCAATCATCCCTCTATATGTAAGTCGTTGAATGAACGAATCCGCGACCTGGATCATTATCATCCCGAGCGGAGCGGTGGATGAAACGCTGCCAACAGATGCGCTAAGCGAGCGATCCGCCTAGTGCCCTCGAACACGATGAAGTGGGCACAACGGAAAGTCATGGCTCTACTGGAAGGTTTCAGAGTCAATTGGACTCAAGGCACGTCTTGAGTTCTTTTTTGGAGAGAAGCTCTTTTAGCGTCAGTGGCGTGCTTTGGAATCGGGACAGGATCATGCCACAGTCAATCCACCGCTCCTCCTCAGTTAGTCCGAGGTTGCCGTCGATAAGCTGGCATTCGTTTACCAGGCTGTCTAGTTCGCGGACATTGTCATTCATCGGTGGGTTTCTCATCCATTTAACAACATTGAGGACAAGATTCCGCCGGTCATCGAGTGTGCTCTGGAGCTTAAAGCCAATGTAACTGCTCTTCTCCGCAATCATTTTGGCGTAGACTTGTTCCAGCCAACGATCGAATTCCGAGCCGAAATTACAGTTTTGCAAGATCTTTCGCAAAGTCTCTTCTGTCACGATGATGGGGGCTGGCGCGCCGGGATAGACGTAACTCTGGCACTGGCCCGCGAGCATCTTCGAAAAACTTTCGTAATAGGCCCAGGTGTTTTCCCGGCCAAGCTGCTGGGATAATGCAGCATTGTTTGACGACAGCTTTCGCAACAGGGCGGCTCGGATGACAAACACTTCATGAGGATTGTCTTTGCAGTCAGCGATTTCGCTCAACTTGTTCTGTACGCCGACGTGTTCACCCTTGTCGATGAACAGGCCGACGATACGGTTTGAAGTTGCTTCGACTACGCTATCCCCCTCCACCCAGTAATGCTCGGAAGCTGGCGAGATTTTATCAAAATTGGCAGCCCACGCAGCATCGCCGGGAATCGGCTGAGCGTACGCCATCAGCAGTGTCCTGTCCCATGGCCAGCTTTTGACTTCTTTTCGCAACTCATCACCATAGGTCCCCTGCAGAACGGCGCTGGTGAACTGGCTGGCGAGTCCCGCTCCCAAACTATGACCGGTCACGAAGATGTGATCGGGAGCAGGATATTTCTGTGCAAGATATTTGCAGCAAGCACTGATCGGTCCGAGCATGGTTGGTAGCGATTCCGCAAATCCCTCAGTGACCTTGCCAACCTTGCTAATCACGGGCTGTTCAATCTGCTTTACGCCACGAAGGTCAGTGATCCAGTCGGGGTTGCCTTTAGGATCTCCGATCACATCCTGTGCTCTCCAAACTGTTTTGCTCAGCGCGGAACCACTGCGGCTGCCTCGAAAAACAATGTGGGCGTCGTAGCCCGCGGATGTCTTTTGCATCAACACGAAGCCCATGAGGCTCCACGATGGTGCGGAGGTGCCAGCAATCCCCGTGCCGCCTTCGAACACGACGAGGTGGTCATCACCACTGGGATACTCGCGAATTTGAAATCGCTCGACATCGTAAGAAGGGAAGCTTGTCGGATATGTTTTGTAGCGAACTCCTTCAACCACTTTGATGTTTTTTGTGACATAGGCCGGCGCGACCACTGCAAGTAACCTTTCGCCGTCCCGCGTGAACGCGGGCAGCTTTGCATCAATGCGCTTGTAGTTCGTGAGAATCGGGTCGAGATTGAGATTGCTATCTTTCCAGTCACGCGCCGCGTTCGGACCGCTGTAAAATCCCTGCCCGAACGTGTCGTTCGTCGGGAGACTACCCAGCCTTGTCGCGTAATCGTGTGTGAAACGGCAAATGTTGTTGCGCCGGTCGCTGCCAATGCGAGACATAATGTCGTACCAGGGGTCGAGCGGCAGGCACAAAGATTGGTGATAAATCTGGTATGCGAGAGTACACAGGTCAAGATTGATGACAGTCTGCGGAACGGACTCCTGTTCAGATCTGGTATCACCGGCGATAGCGAGGGGAAGGACCAATACCCCTATGCTGCAAATGAGGATTGCGGCGGCTTGATATTTGGCGACGATTTGAAATCGATTGCTTGAGGTGAACATCGTAGTTTCTTCCGTGATTAGACCTGGAAAATTTGGCTATTCGATGGAGGACCTGGTTGATTCTTTGGGGCTGATCGGTTCCCTCGGTGGCTGCGTATGGAGTTACCTGGCTTTGTATGCTCCACGATGTGCTTCAGCACCACATCGACCACCGCCGCGGTTTTAAGCATTCTATCGATCAACCGTCGCTCCGGGCCTTCATTCGAGTTGCGCAGTGGTGGATTGGTCCACACACCGCAACCAAGCAGAGGCTCATGCTGCCTCAATAACGAGCACTCCGTTCGGGGAGTACAGTCTGTGTTAGTCCGCCTGATGTTGCTGTCATGTTCGGAGTTGACTCAACTGTCGCCGGCCATGGCGACCTGGGCAAAAACGGGTAATACGGCGCACATGACGGCAAACAGCGCTACCGCGTTTTTTCGAGCAATCTTCACGCGTACTACCCCTTTTACTGGCTTTTAGATTCCGACACTAAGTCTCCCAGAAAGGCATCGAGGAGTACACAAGAGGCACCCGGTTTGTTTCCTGTTCGTTGTGATACTCCTTTCATCTTTCGCAGTGATCTCGGTCTCCAGGACTTGGACGAAGCATACAATGAGGAACTCACGCCAAAACGTGAACGCACAGACCAATATTATTGATGCGCAATTAAGTCAACGCTATTGTGCACAAGCAAACGTGTAAAGATAGCTACCGAAAGCTGGAGCTAAGATTGATCGCTTAATTCGGGAGAAACTTCGCTTGGAACGCCTCGACAATTTCACACTGGAGCCGGTATTGGAAATCGCGCCGTGGCAGTTCTCACGGAGTATAGGCGCCGACCTTATTCTTAGCCATCTGC
>JAKFUT010000115.1 GCA_021732565.1 Candidatus Obscuribacterales bacterium | reverse complement strand
TCCCCAAATTTGCCACCACCGATGAGAGCCCGCACAAATTCAATTTTCATACGCCAGCCGGGCTCAAATTTTTCTCCCGCGGCTTTTCTGTCCGTCACACTGTAAAAAATTTTCAACGAGTTGGAAAATAGTCCAAGGTCATTAAGCAAACGGGCAACTGGAGTAATTTCATTGGCAGAAGCATGCGAAATATCTGCAAGCAATATGTCTGCGCACCGGTTGGCAAGGCGCACGGATAGGTCGCGATCAGTGGTACAACAACGATCGGCAGCTTCAGTCAACCACGAAATATCGGCTAACGTCACAGTAGACGCATGAGACGCGACGGTCTCATCTATGGAATTATTTGAATCTGCCGCGAGGCAAATCATTTGCGGCAGGTACAACCTCCTCGACTGTATATCACTAAACGGCATCTCGAACAAAATTTTTCGGACTTGTTCCACTCGGTTCAGCTGGTGCGCAGCCTTAGCTAGAAGTAAAGAATGTTCTAGTGAATCGCAAATGTCACCACCACCTCCGCTGGTGCACAAGTTGCATGCTTTCACGGCCGCAGCAGGCATATTTTGGATCAACAAGGCCTCGGCTAGATTATGACAATAGATTGATGAGACTCTCTGCCTTTGTTCACCACTATCAAGTTCATCTAGTAACAGCTTCCGCGCCTCTGCGAATTTCCCTTCGCGATACAGACAGTCTGAGAGGTCTAACCGATAAATAATTGAGGGCTCCAGGTCCACTGCAGCTCGGCGCAGAACTTCCCCTGATTTGTAATCACCACAATTTTGATAAATATTCGCTAGATAGCTCAGCATAGCAAGTCTCAAAGGTTCACTGATGTCGCCTTTGTGCCGGCTTAACGCGGCACGAAACAATCTTGCCTTCTCGTTTCTGTTAACACCCATGGACGAAACCAACAACTTGAAGAAGACAAACGTGGAACGATCATCCCTGTTCGATCCTAAACATATTAATCGTTCAAGGCAATCCACCGCTTGCCGTAAGTGGGCCGTTGCTTCTGGTCCGGGGTTCTTCTTTTGAGCGAAGAAATCAAAATACGGCCCGGTCGCGCAAAAACGCAGACTATCACCGGATTCAGTTAACTCCATAAATAGCCAAAAATGTGCCAGAGCGGTAGATTTAAGGTCATGTCCTTCGAATTTCTTCAACCACACACGCAACATTGGAATTCGGGCGGATTCTTCCATTGACGCTCTTCGTGCGCAGTATTCGTCGGGAAGATTCTTGCGCACATATTTTCCACCCAGCGGTTTCAACGTTACTGCAGCTCGAGTGTCAAGCGCTTCTCTCGTCGTCCAGGAGAAGGTACACAGAACCGTCGTCAGTAGAGCGAGGCAAATCAACGCGTTCCATGTCGATCCTCCACCAAATGGGAAACCAAACTTCAGCACGGGCCGCGACGAGCCCACCTCGGCAATCTGACTTCCCTGACCGCCCACTACCCGACAGAGATCCGCCCTCATTTCACACATGGTTTGGTAGCGCTCCTCCGGCGCCTTTGCCATGGCACGCATCAAAACTGCATTGAGCCCCTGTGGAATAGTACTGTCATCGAGGACTCGCGAAAGAGTCTCGGGCAGCACATTCACATGAAGATGCATCAAACCGACCGGATTGTCCGCAATAAGAGGGGGGCGCCCTGCCACGGCTTCATACAACATACAGCCCAGAGAGTAAATGTCTGAACGCGAATCGGCTTTTTTTCCTATGCATTGCTCGGGACTCATGTAGAATACACTGCCGATGACCGTTCCAGTTTGTGTAAGATGTTGGCTGACTTGATTAGCTTCTGGAAGAACTCTTGCCAGACCAAAATCAACTATCTTCACGAAATCTGCTTGAGGTTCGTTTGCGATCACAATGTTGGCAGGTTTGAGATCGCGATGTACGATCTTCAAGTTATGAGCCTGCTCCATTCCGCTACAGATTTGGATGCCGATGGACAAACATCGTTCTGGAGCCAACCGGGTTTCACTGTTGAGGATTTTACTGAGAGACTCCCCTTTGAGAAACTCCATGGCGATATACGGCAGTGAGTTTTGCAAGATGCCAAATCGATAGAAGAGCAAAATATTCTCATGGGAGAGCGACGATAAGATGCGACCTTCTCGCTGAAAGCGCTCTCGATTTTCTTTGTCGCCGACCAGAGTTGGACGCAGCAATTTAAGGGCGATGATTCTCTCCAATCCGAGTTCGCGCGCCTTAAATACGCTACCCATGCCACCATCACCGATGTGCTCGATGATCTCGTATCGGTCGTCAAAGATTGTGCCAGGAGTAAGTTCAGGGAGCATGGCGATGGCTAGAATTCGTTAGTATTCAATATACCCGTCTTCCTGGTATATTCTGCACGGTAGTCTGCTCAATTCAAATCTCGACTCAGATGGTCGATTCGCGAACGAGTGCTCACGATATCAGGACGATCAGAAGGTTTGAGCGCCATCATGTCAGAGATCAATTCTCTTAGTTGGGCGGGGCACAAGCTTCCATCAGGCAGATTCGATAACTCAGGACGACTTTGCGAGAAAAGCAAGGTCGCAACTGCGATAAGGTTGGTTCCCTCAAATGGAGGACTTCCCATCAGCATTTCGAACAAAATGTATCCCAGCGAATACACGTTGCTCAATATGTCGGCGTGCTTACCCTCCAACACTTCCGGCGAGGTATAAGCAATATTGGCGCTGAAAGCTCCCCCAGCGGAGCGGTTTCATTCAAATGCCCAATCGATCGCCGGCGCCCGAGATCGATCAACTTCACTTTGTTACTCGTGAGCCACATAACGTCAGTTGTTTTCAAATCCTCATGATGCAAACCATTCTCCTGTAGGAACAACAGTCCATCGCAAATAGAGAGGGCGGTTTGCAAGCTGTCAGCCACACTCATCGATTTCTTTCTTTTCAAGACCTGCGCAAGTGTTCCACCATCCAACCATTCCAGAATTGAGAATGGGCGTTTTTCCGCAATGCCGAAGTCGAAACATTTCACAAGACCGGGGTGTTCATGCGCCATCAATTGCATCGCCTCATCGCGAAACGGCATGATCCATTTTTCCTCGGTGGAAAATCTTTCCTGCAAGATTTTCGCAGCAAAGACTTCATCGCCTTTCCTTACTCTGTACACTTCCGACGAATATCCCTTTGTGACAAAGGTGTCGACCGTATAGTTTTCTTTGCTCAATCCAACCAGGACATAGGGGACGCTTTGCCGGCCCTCCTTCCACCGCTTTGGTGCTTCCGCGCTTCTCTTCGGGCGAATTTATCACTCCGATGCTCACCAGTCGGCAGTGATCGACAGGACAGGAATGATATAAAAATTTGGATTGAGCAATCCATACTTTGGAACATCTGGAACAGAGAAAACGCTCACCGTCCGCTCCATCCAGAAGGAACTGGTATTGCCGGAAAACCCTCAGACGGAAGAACTTCAAGCTTATCCCAACTTAGTATCACACGCAGCCACTGGAACTGCGGCTCACCAGTCCAGAACACCATGTCCCGGTGGAACAACACTTCCGCTCTGTCGCCTATTTCAGATTTAAGTTCGCCTATGACATCATTCATTATGGTGCCAGAGCTACCAAATTCAATAAAATCGACCCTTTCTTTCAGCCTGACTAGCTTCATGGCACCGCCTTAGCTTATGATTCCTCTTTGTACCCTTCCTCGAGTCGATTCTCTCCCCCATGAGCGGAACGAACATGCCCTGTTTCGCATATGTGGTCTTCGTTTAGACTAATTCTAGTTCAATTGAGTGAACGGGTCTCAAGATCTAAACGCTGTGGAGAGCCAAGCAGGAATCGCTATACGCGGTGCCTCAGCTCTTCGGCTTAATAGGCGTGTACGATCCGTGTGGCTGAATGTCACTACGGACAGTACCACCGCTAATGTTGACGGATTGCTCGGTCCTCTGGATTCATGCTTTGGGGAAAGCAGACAGCAGGGAGAAAGTTGACACATCGTACGAATCCGCTGATCATCATTTGGAGAGAGTCAGCGGATTGTTTGAACACAAGGGCGATGTTGACTACAATTTCACTGCGATGGCAGCATCAGGCATTCCGTATCCGTATGCCTGATTCCAGGAGGGCTTGCCGCAGCTGCGAATCAGAATTTGTTCAACTTGCGTATTCGTCAGCCCGGGCTTGTGGCTGATGACCATTGTTGCAATGCTGGCCACCAGTGGCGAGGCGAATGATGTGCCGTCAACTTTGGCTACGCGACCATTTAGATTAGATGCGTAAATGTCTTGTCCCGGCGCCGTGAACCAAATCGGACTGCCATAGTTCGAAAAGCTAGCCAGTTTGTAACCCGCATTGATAGCGGATACCATGATCAAATAAGGAACACGGGGACTCGCGTCACGTTGAGCAGAGTTACCAGCTGAAAAGAAAGTCAGCCCGTTTCTTTGATCGTGATACCACTTTAAGTAGGCGTGCAACACGGGATGATATTGCGCATTGGCCAGACTATAGCGTGTGTTGGTGACTCCGTAGCTGATGTTCAACACCCGTATGCCATGCGTGCCCGCATTCAAGATAGCACCAATCATCTTCGAATCATCGGTACTACCATTAGCGTCGGCAATTCGAATCGGATAAATGTAAGCATCTCGGGCTGGTGAAGCTGTCAGGAGCTTGTTTGCAGTAGTGGCGGCTGCGGTCGTTGCAACCAGGGTTCCGTGGCTGAGAGTTGGGCTAACGTCAACGTTTCCCCGTGCGGTTCCGGATATGACATCAAACCCGGCAAAAGTTTTGCCTTGAAGATCCGGATTGCTTCCCTGGCAACCGGTGTCTGCAACTCCCAATGTGGCTCCTCGTCCGGTGCTGGTGTTCCAGGCCGTAGCTATGTTCATCGCGGCCAAATGCCATTGTGAACCAAAATACGGATCATTGGGAATGGGGGGACCCAGACGAGAGAAACCATGGTTTTGGCTGATAAAGTTTCGTTGTACGGCTGTGAAATGCTTATTGTCGCCAGTTAATTTCTTCTCCGTTTCTTCGAACTCGCCTTTTTTGGTCTGGAGCAATAGGCACGTCATATCGCCTTGACCGATGGTACCGATAATGGTGACGTGCGCTTCTTTGAGAATTGCTGCTGTCTCGTTCGGCTCTGCCTTGGAGTTTGGCATTACAAGCAGGATTTCGGGGCTGGTTGAGACAAAATTTGACTGAGGATGAACAGTTGAAAGGTATACTGGCAGTAGCTCTTTCTGTTCGGCTCCATCACTGCACAGCGCGGGAGCAGATGTATTTAAGACGGCCATGAGCGTGAACAAGGCCGACAGAAGAATTCGGTTTGCCTTTTTGCCGTTTTGATTGAATAACATTGTGTTTGTCCTCAGAAGTAGAATGTAACACCACTAACCTGTTCTATTTGTTGAGCAGTCGTGGTCATCCGATGTCCACCATTCAACCGTAAGGCGGTTGCAGATTCGCGCCAAACTTGTTTCAGATTTGTCACTGCGAGTGTTGTTGATATCGTTGCTGGAGTACCCCCCGATGCCATTCACAATCGTGACCGCGATCGTAACTGACCTCCGCAACAGGAAACTACCAAGCTTGAAGTGTCACCCGGAGCTGGCAATGATTGCCTACGACCACTGGCTCAGCGACGGCCTCAATGTCGCCGGCATCGTGACTTGTAAGAAATACTGTCACACTTTCGTTGCTGTTCCATTCACGAATTAAATCCCTGAGTTCTTGCCGAGCCACTACGTCTATCCGATGGTAGGTTCGCTCTTATGGCTTCCGGCGCGAGTGCATAGTTGGATGGTACGTAGTGTTACTGAAGCTACCGAGAGAATGTCGTTTGCATTGATGGCTGCCTTTTGTTGAATCTTGTAACCTAGGTGTAACGCAGTTCGCTGTAGCTTTATCTCATCCCCGAAATGGGCGAAGGATAGGGAAGGTTTCAAGAGGGCGACACTCATGGCAATAACAGAATTTGATGATCAACTCGATGACGACATTTTCTCATCAAGTGAAGTAGACGAAGTTGAAGAAGATGGTGATGCAATTGCGGAAGCAGCGGATTGGACTGCCGGTGCATCTGCCCGGGTAAGCGATGCGCCCGACCATCAACCAAGCCTACCCAATGTGATTGTGGAAGCGGGAGTCGGGGCTATAGCCGGGGCACTCAAGAAAATAGCAAGCGGCGATGAAGTGGACAGGACAGTTCCACTGAAAGTTGTAGGTGAGAATGCCCTTTCAAGCATACTGAAGCAACCAAATCAAAATTCAGACTTAGTAGACAGAATCGAGAAGATGATCAAGGACTCTGCAAGAGGCGGCAACGAAGCATTGCGCAGTTTACAACACCGACTTGATCATGACGGTCACGGCAAAGACAACGAATCGATTAATGGCAAGAACGAACCGGATGCTACCCGAAGGGATCACGAAAAAGAACATCAATTGCGGAAAAGTGGAGATGCGCTACAACCGCTACAGGTCGGGGAGCTAGAGGCGATGATGCGACGAGCAGGTCAAACCGCCGAAGAGGTGATGCGTAAATTGCAGCAACCCGGTGATCGAGTGAGAACTCCTGCGGATGAAGATAAAGCACGCAAGATGGAAACAGATCCGACACCCCCGTCAGATGGCGGTCCACACCCCTCCAGCGGAACAGACGGAACGATTAGACCGGGTCGTCTTGAGGACAACATAATCGATCTAAATGACCTGACCAAGCCAATTCACATAGAACAGGCGCGCCCTCAGTCAGCCTAATCTGAAAACATCAGGGGGCGTGGCGGGATGCCAACGGCCAGTGCCAAGCCATATAGCGAATACTTAGAGTCGTGAAGTAATTACTCCGGGATATTGGTTTCAGTAATAATGCAGCAGGGCGGATGAACATCCGCCCTGCTGAGCAATTTCGTCGACTACGCGCCGGGATAATGAGAAGACTAACCGGAACGAAGAACACGCCGTACTATTCTTGCAAACTCCAGGTAGTGGGCTCGATAAGTGTCGGTTTGCATAATGACTGGACGTCACGTCTACTTGTTTGTTAAGGGGAAGCGCAGGCAACAGGAGAGCCAGCAAAACTGCGACCGCCCCATCACCTTTGTTCTCACGCGAGATTTGTCGAGAATTCTTGAAGGAACTGATTCATTCATTTAATGGCTAAGCTACGTGCCGCGATTGGAACCGTCATCACTGCATCTGGTGTCATAGCCGGCAGTTGCTTATGCTTCCTGATCACAAGTATTGATACTGTTTCCACTTCCGCGCCTGGCGGAATGCAAATGGATATCTCATCGCACCAGAGGGCGCCCTTCTCAGCTGTCTCTCGGCGAGGGGAAACGCAATACATGCGACACCCTTTTTCCTCATGTTTTGAACTCAGTGCAGTTGCTTTGACAAAGAAATCAGCGCGCCCGGTGCGCAGAGATTCCCAAACCATCTTCACTTTTACCGCATCGGTATCTTTCTCAGCGGCGGCGCCTTTGCACTGCAAATAGGAACCGAATTCAATATTGCGTACAGAGCAGTTCTTCGTTAACGAAGACGCAGTGTTAGTATCCACCCGGTTTAATGCCGGCAGACAATTCCAAATTAGACATCCGAGAAGCACTGCCTCGGCCACAGGATACAGAACCTTGAGACGATTTGATTTTCGCAGCTTGTTGGTCGATTCCGCTGCCGGTTTGGTTTTCTTGCTGCCTCCCAGTATTGCAAACCCCGCTTTCAAGATCAACTTTCGCAGCGGTGGATCGATAACAGTGGTGAGGAAGTGACCTCCCACCAGAAGCGTTGCCCAGAAGAGGAAGTAAGCGGACATCGACAGGCTTTGCGGGAAGTTAACTGAGGCATACGTCAACAAAACCGAATGCAGCATGTACATGGCAAAACTACATTCGCCCAGAATAACCAGCAATCGCCAATTTAGAAGTCGACCGATAACGCCGCGTTCCGTCGCCAGTGCTGCTATTAACAAACCGCAGCCAAGCACCGGGATGCCGGAGCTCTGGACCCAGAGGGAACCAGCATCGCCGATCACAGGAATTAGTTCGTGGCGAATAGCTGAGCTGTTGAGTGCCGCCATCGATACCCATGCAAGACCGGCCAGCTCCAAGCCAGTGGCGACAAAGGGATTCAGATTGAGTGGTTTCAGCCGCGTGCGAAACAATAACGCAACCACCATGCCGATGGTAAATTCAAACAAACGGGAAATCGGGTGCACAAAGATCAGACCGACAACGCAAGGATTTGTCACCGACATGTGCGGAATGTGTTGAAGGTTACACACTGCAATTGTTGCCAGCGCGGGAACTATGGCTATCAGCAGAGGCCAGTACCACGCCTTGCGCATGGCTACGAGTAAAAGCGGAAAGCACCAGTAAAAAAGTATCTCTGTGGAATTGCTCCACGAGGGAGAATTATATGAAAAAAACACTTGAGACGACGGCCACCAGGCGTGAGCGAGGGCAAGGTTGCTGAAGAAAATCGCTCCTGTAGGGCGGAACAACCCGGGTAACAATGTTACGAATAACACTGCGGTGAGAATATGTATCGGCAACATTCGAGCATAGCGGAAGAGATAAAAGCTCATCACACTCTTCTTGTCGCTTAAATTGGAATAGTTATGAGTGAGTACGAAACCCGATAGTGCAAAGAAGAACGCGACAATCGGCGCAAACGTATCGTGATTGAGTTCAGCGCGACTTCCGAAGAAATGAGCATGCGCATGGTAGAACACCATGAAAAAGCACGCAAAAAATCTGAGCGACGTTAGAGAGTCGATCTTTTCCGGCGTCTGTTTCTCCCGCGGAAGAGTCTGTGTTGCTTCTAATGCCGGTGCGGCAATGCTGCTGACCATTTGCAAGATTCCGAGCATGGTTCTGTCATAAGCGGTGCGAGTGTATCATTGATCGGTAGTTGTAAGGCGAGAAGAGATTTAGAAAACGCACCTGTTGACGACTCTTGGCAATTTGGCGCCCAGGTAGTCCTGTGGAGCGAAACGCAGCTCGCCGCGGGAGTAGCGGGCGTGTAGTTGAGGAAACGGATGCCATAACGATTTCATCTTCTTGGCAATGCGGCACCCGGTTAAGCTGCGGGCGACTGGCGTGGTAGCTTGCCTTGTACCAGTGTGTTGGTGACGATATTGCGCGGCGGTCCTCAAAATAGTGAGACTTTCCTCACTTCGCGGGGGTGGGGCTTACGGCTCGAGGATTTCAAGCGCCGCGCATCCGTTCGGACATCGGTTTTAGCAGGAAGTGTCTATAAATGGCAAAATCGGGGTATACCACTGGGAGCATGTCGGACGAAAATATTGAGGATTAGATCAATATGAGCAGGTTTGAGGATATAGACGGTTTCGAGTCGAAGAACAACGATGAGAAGTTGGGCGCCGGAGACTTCGATATATGGTCCAAACCGCCTAAAACTACCCCCAGAAGTGACACCACTCTTGCTTATGTTGGAGACACAGCACCGACGCAACCGCCAACCGGTGGAGACAGACCCACAGTGCCCACGGATAAGCCGCCTACACCGCCACCTACTGGTGAGGTTGAGCTTCCTAAGGTGACTGAGGAAGAGGTGAAAAAATATTTGAAGGACAATCCGGACGTCGCGAGAAATATCGACAACATCGTGGCGTATCTTAAGCCGGAACGTATCGACACCGAGTACGAAAAAACCACGAAATATAACGATCTCTCAAGCGGGCAAGGCAGCACGATGAGAAAGGAAATGATGAAGGCCGCGATAGCCGGAGGGCCCAAAGAGCTGGCGCTTTTCATGGCTGCCATAAATGAAAAGCTCAAGCCTCACAACATGTCGATTGAGGCTTCATACAAGGATACGAAAAGTTTGAATGGAACCGAACAAAAGACCGGTTCGTTCGTTCTTAAAAGACCCGAGACTGACGCCCGAAAGGAAGACAAGTTTGAGGTAGTTTGTCCTGCGACAAATGTTCCCACAACTCCGCGCGGGCAGCGCGGGCTACCGCGACAGCCGGGATAAACTCGATAGCATAAAATCCATTAACAATTTAAAGGGTTATAGCGTCTGCTGGTGCGAAAAACAGCGAACTCCAGCAGCCCTGCATCCACAAACGGTTTCAGTGGCACCAAATTTCCTGCTTAGGCATCCATCGAGTGGATGCAGGGCTGTTATCTTGCAGTTGAGACACCACCCGATAATCTGCTCCGTAAAAAGCTTCCCGGCTCGATTTCCCCGCCTCTCCAACTTCTTCTCACGCACTGGGGATGCAGCTCGAATTTCAGCCAGTTATTCTTTTGTCACCCCACAAATCGTTGATCAAGTACAAACTCGTTCGGTATAGCACGGCGAGCTTGATTGCGGCTTGATTGAGTTCTGCGCAACTCAAAGCACCGTGGCCTTGTAGCAATGCGTTGTGTTTGCGCGAACAGCATAAAAACAGATTGCTATTTTACTGACAGAGCCTTGTCTATAGCTGCTTTGTACTCTTCGGTCTTATGTAGACCGTAAAGCTCGGTCTGACATTTTTTTCTGACCTTGAACACTCCGAAGGCGGGAAAATTGTCTTCGTAAAAGGACAGGAAGAATGATACTCCAAGGGATTTTGCTGTCTTTCGTGCCTCATTCTTCTTCTGATTGGTGGTAACGTCAAGTTGAACAAAGCTGGCTTTGTCCTTGTATTCCTTTTCGATGTTTTCGATCAGGGGCCGAACTTGTGCGCAAACTTTGCAGTCAGCTGCGTGAACGAATACTACTAGCGGACGCGTCGCTTCCGGTGGTGGTTGATCTGCCCCAGCAGCAATGTTGAGCGAGGTTGATTCCACTCCAATCAGCATAACAATCAGAGCACCGCCCATTGCTGCAATCCTGCGACGGCAAGTTCGAGTGCAACCGGTGGCAGAAGCTGGTTTTGTTGTTAGATTTAGTTTTGAGAATGGCTTCACTGGTTCTTCTACTTAAAATTGACCTGGTCGGTTGGTTGGGTGGCGTCCTTTTGCCGTCATGGTAGCTGCTTTCTGCCCCGTCATCAATCAATTATAATCGCTTCCGGCTGTGGCGTCCCGTGTCTGTGTTCCAGGTCGCTCGTTTCGATGCGCGTCATCCAACTGTGGTGGGTTTCTTCATTAATCGAGGCGTCCGTGCCACATCCAAGTTGAGCACGCCTCTCATCGTTTAGGGAGAGCGAACGCCAGACACGGGTCTCTTTAACACTGAAGCGACACTGTTCGACTAAAGGCAGCAAGGCGATCGGTGCATCGTGCGGTCAACTCAGGGTATTCTTCGGACTACGGAGGATAAGCTTGTCAGGTATTGATTACATCAAGTAACTCTGCTGTAAATGATTGAACCGGGAGATTGCCCTTGGCTCGATTAGAACGATATCTGCATATTCTTTCCAAAGGCAGCGCGGTTCCGCGCTCAGAATGGTATGCCCGTCTTCGTCGCGCCTTTTTGTTTCCCTTTGTGCTGGCCATTGCCTGGTTCGGGGACGCACAAGCAACTCTGGCTCAGGGCTGAGCGTCCGCGAGAAATATCGTGCCCGGGGCTGGTGCGACAGGAATAGGAAAGTCTAGCAAATTTGAGTTCGACGTAAATTGGAGATTCGCCGAAAGCGATATGCTCTACAACAAGGGCAGAAAAAATCATGCTTTAACCAGAGCTCTAAAGCCGGTTGAAGACCTGAGTGTAATTGATATGACGGCGACATATGCAATCAGCCAGCGCGCAAGTATCAGTGCAAACTTGCCAATTGCTTTCAACAAATTTGCACTACAACTTCCGCCTGAGCCAAGTATCTTCAGCCGCCGGTTTGACCTTCCTGCCAGGGGAATTGGAGACATTTCGTTAGTTGCTCGCACATGGTTGTTTAATCAGAAAAAGCATCCTTTTCATAATGTGCGTTTGGGGGGCGGGCTCAAGTTTGCTACCGGCAACTGGGCGCCGAAGTCTTACTATCCAAACATTGATGGTTTTGGGACAGCGAAGAAGACTGTCTATCCGCCGGCAATCATTCCGGGCGATGGGGGGCTGGGTGTGATTGTGGATGCACAGGCTTACAAGACTTTTCGCCAGCCTGAAATCCTTCGTGGTACCTCCGTGTTTGCTAGCGCTGCATACCTTATTACTCCGAAAAATACAAACTCCGCTCCTTCGGTCCTCAGTGGTCTTGGCCTGGCATATGACCCTCGCGGACAAAACGCGCTTCGAAATTCCGTGGCCGATACTTATGCCGTGCAGACGGGCTTTTCGGTTCCTATTCCAAGATGCTATGACAACAAGCTCTTGCGGGGAATTCGCATTCTTGGTATTGCCCGTTATGAGGGGCTCAAGCAACGCGATATCATTGGACGAAGCGACGGGTTCAGGCAGCCTGGCTATATATTGACGCTGGGGCCCGCGGTGTCGTTCACGTGTGGAAAGAACTCATTTACCGTTGAGGTTCCAATTACCTACAACCGCCATATTGATCCAGGCAATGCGGTGTTGCCCGGCAATGTATTTCGTACATTTGGAACAGCTGCGCCAGCGGGAATTTTGGTGCGGTATGCACGAGTTATGTAGTTTCGGTGCGCAAAGCATTTAGCGCATGGTGGTCAACGCGCTTTCAATGGCGGACCCTGTGCGAATGCGTATTGGTTATTGCAAAGTTCTGGTAATGATTACCGC
>JAKFUT010000008.1 GCA_021732565.1 Candidatus Obscuribacterales bacterium | reverse complement strand
CTGCTCTACAGTAAGAGTTATCTTGGTTTCATTGATCTTCTGTTCACGCTTAGGGGCAGTCATGTCCGGCTCCAGTAGTTTCTGGTGATGATTTCAGTATGTGGCATCTCACAACTCCGGTCAACATCGGATACACCATATGAGCTAATTCTTCCATCTTTGTAACTCTGTGTGATTCTTCGAGACATCCGGGAACCAACCAAATCACGTTGTCAAAGGAACGGTGAGTGACGATCCCCATGGACAAAAGTGATCAAAAGAGAAGTCATACGGTTTCTACCTTACTGTTCTGTGTTGGCGGGCTATTTCGCAGAACAGACGGCACTGTTTTGACTCAAGATTGTTCCGTAGGCTTGCGATTGGCTCAACGTAAACTCGTAAAGCTTAGTCTGATTGGCGCAATCGCGGTATCTACAGTGATTGCGGTGTGTGCTTACGTTAAGGTGGCATACGATGCGGATCAGGTCAGGCGCTCTGCGACCGCTGGAATGGTCGAATGTGTACAGCATTCTTCAACAGATTTTGTCCTTGTAACCAAGAAGAACAAGACCAGCACAGACGTAGACACGGAGAGCAGAGACTCTCGGCAATCCATTCCGGGCCCATATGATTTTGATTTAGCCCATTCGATTTCAGCGGAATACGCAAGCCTGAAGCGCGAGACTTGTGAGGATTGCGGCAATCAATGGTAGTGGAACTGTGTTGTATGCAAGGATACAAATCGGCAATAAATTTGACGCGAAGTAATGACCACCAACGCATAAAGTTTAGAGGTAACACGCGGTGGGAATGTTGAGGATCTGGAACCTTTGCCGTCAAAGCTATGATCTGTAGGTGGAACGACCTGTGAGACTGGAGTCTGGCGTGCCGGAATTGCAACGACAAGACCAAGCCAATGAAAATGATAAAAGCAAGCAGGAACTCGATAATCTGGTTGCCAAAATCGGCGAACGCGATATATCTGCAGCGGACATTGTTCTAAATCTGGTTCAATCTGCGGAGTGTCATGTTATCCAAAATTGTCTCGATCGGTTTTTGATAGATGAAGAGTGCAGTAAGCGAGGGGTTAAACCGGCGCCGGAAGAAGTAAGCTCAGAGGTATCAGCATTTAGGCAAAGAAACAAATTGCTCACCGGCGATGAAACTCACAGGTGGCTCAGTTCAATGCATATGAGCGAGTACGACTTCTTGAGCTTTTGCGAATATGCGGTGAAATTGACTAAGCTGAAAGCGGTTCTTTTTGAGAAGCGATTGGAAGAGTATTTTGTGTATCGGCAGTTTCAACTGCGATCTGTCGAGTTGTATAAGATTGTACTGGCCAGGGAAGAAGCCGCCCGGGAGATAATTAGCTCCGTTCGAGATGGAGAAAGTTTCTTGGAGTATGCACGCAAATATAGTCTTGATCAGAAGACTGCCAAAGCCGGGGGATACACCGGCAAGATCCTGCTATCAGACCTGCAGCCTGTCGCTCAGGATTTAATTCTCAAAGCTCGGCCCGGTGATCTCGTCGGACCTGTCAATGTATACAAGAATTACGAAATCTACCTGCTCGAAAGTATTGACCTACCCTCTTTCGATGATGTCGAACTTCGACAGAAGTTGGAGGATGAACTCTTCACTCAATGGCTCGTTGACACCAGGTCGAGATCCGGAATGAACGTCTGTATCTAATCACAGGATCATTCAAGTAATCTGGCTCCGACCACGTACATGGAGCCAAATACTCTCATCGGCCGGACACCGTCTGACTCGACTTCGATAAACAATTGAATTCAACCTGGCTTCACGTCAGGCACTGTTTTCGGTACTAATGCCACATACATACATACGTACTTAGATCTACGGTTGGTGAAATACTTTCATCGCATCGTTTTCTGCAAGCTCGTCGTCAGCGCTGTCGCCAGCAGCTTTGAACTCCTGCTGCTGCCTGATAGGCCGCTATCGCATCTTGGTCGAGTTGCAGGTTGCCCGAATGATCGATCGAATCCGGATTCCACTGGTTCATGCGGTGACAGAATTGTAGGACATAGCCCTAATAGTAAGGACGTAACCTCGCTCACCTGCGCGGGACTTGCTAACTCAAATTATGCACTCAGGTCGGTTCCGGGTATCACCCTCGCCCCTATAGTGTTGTCCAGGTCTACGTTTAATGATTGTCCCTATCGTGACTGGCATGAGCCACTCAACATAGCCCGGAATCGCAGAACCCGTCGAAAGTTTATGGTTTGAAATCTGTCAGTTTTACCTTCAGCGGGGGAAATGGAACCGAGTGGGTACATTAATAAAGATGACGTCCATTCGTTGGGGCAAAAATGGGGTGGGAGAACCGAATTGAGATACTCAGATGCGCTTCTTCACATGTCCATCACGCAGAAAATGCAGAATCGAAATGTTGAGGGCTTCAGCGCGACTGCCACGAGAAGCAGGACACGGGAGAGGGTCCAAAATGAAAAAGAAAGTTCAAGTAAAAGACGAGTTACTAGAGAGCATTGAAAAAGAGATTGTCTCTCACGACGAGTTCCAATCGCCTGAAGAGATGGCCAAGGCAGTCGGTGGAAAGGGCAACGGATGGCAGGCCAAAGCAATATCCGCAGAACGGCAGGGAGATTGGGCACAAGCCGCGACGTATCGAGTGGATGCGACTGATGTGTTGATCAAACACGGAGCTTCTGATCATGACATAGCACATGATTATTATAAAGCTGGAGAGGATGAGGAACACCTCGACCTTCCAACTGACAAGAGCGTGGCTAAGGAGGCTGCGGACGACTACGAGATGGCTGCTACATATGACCAGAAAGCAAATATTATGTTCGCCAATTCTCCGGATAAAGAAAGCTATGTTGCCGACCTGTCTCGCGCAGCGCAAGCCTACCAAGACGCTGGTATGAACGGTCACGCCGCAAACCAATGGTTTACCGTCGCAGAGACTTTGGTTAATGATGGCCCGTCATATATAAACCAAGCTCAAGCTCTTTCCCCTTTCAACAATGCAGTCACCGATTGGAGCAATAGCAAACACGATGCTGCGGATGCGGTGAAGGCCCTTCTTGTCGAAGGGCAAGCAATGGAACAGGTCGCCTCAATTTCCGGTAATTCTCAATACGATACTATAGCGGCTACGGCTTTTACATCTGCGGCCAAACTGTTAGCCTCCTCTAACCAGTTTGATGCTGCGGGGCAGGCTTATGTGCAGGCGGGACAGGCCTACGATCTTGAAGCAAAAGCCGCTGGCAATACAAATTATAATTCCATGGCTGAAGTTGAATATTTGAATGCCGAAGGCCTTTTTCATGCTGCAGGTGATACCAGCAATGCGGGGAATGCCGTAATGGACGTAGCCCAAGATGACGGCGCGCTTGGCGAGGTACATGCCGAACACCAGGCTTACGTGGCGGCGGCTAAAATCTACGCTGATGGACAGGAGTATGCGAACGAAGCAAATGCGTATCAGGCGAATGCAAATCTCTGGGTGCAACAATTGAACAGCTGGACGACCAAGCATTGGGTAGACGCTTCGGACGGCCACGGCGACATAATGAAACCAAGATATGAACATTTAAGTTATAAAGTCGGTGAAATGCAGTCTGATGTTCAAAATGCAAAGCAGAGTCTGGTTGAGCAGTTGTACCAAGAACAGGTGAATTTGGCAGAGCAGCTAACTCTAGAAGGCCACTACGGCAAAGCGGCAAGGGTATATATGGACGATGAGTGCGGAGATGCGGCCCAAGCAAAAGCTGAACTTATGGAAGCTCTAAGTCATCGAGCCAACGATCCGCTTAAGGAAGGAAATATTGAATTCCACCTTGCAGAACTACAGAACGGCTCCCCCGCTCCGCTCAGCTCCTTGGAAAAGGAAGAGAGCAAGGTAGGAAAGCTCTATGAGGCCGCAGCCCAGTACTATGAGCAAGCTGGTGATGAACAACAAGAGGCAAGAGCAGACCACAGGGCCGGCAACTACTACCTCCACGCAGGACTTGCAGGTGACGGATCTATCCATTCCGACTCCAACTGGACTCACGCTGCAGCTGCATATTCCGCGGAAGCTGTGATCGATGAAGGGCTTGGAACGACAGCGGGAGAGGAGGCTGCAGGCAAGGCATTAATGAGGGAAGGCGGCGTGTACAGTGGCGAGTGGAATCCGAATTACAATTCTGGTTCGGGTAACTCTCAACTCGACCAAGCTGCGATAGCGGCCTATTTCGCAGCGGAGGAACAATTCAAAGAGGCTGGGGATACCGCAGACGCGGAGAAGGCAGCAGGTGAAATACGCACTTAAAGGTAAACGCGGAGATGGATGTAGGGCAGAGCTCGTATGTTGCGCTCAATGCCGTTGACCGTCAATACCGTTCCCAAATTTATGACGCCTTTTTCATCCATCGGCAACTCGGAGGCCTTGACAAGGCGGGTTCCGAAGGATTTACCGATGGTGAACTTACTGTGGCTGGTCTCCCGCATGTCCATTACGGCCTGGTCGAGCACGACTGCAAACTGTTGTGCCAACTCTGGTTTGACACGAGCGATGTAGTCCGCGAATCGTTTTAAGGAGTGTACCCACTTTGTGGGACATGTCACAGAAAAAGTGAGGGCGTTCCTCAATTGTTTTTCTCCAGGCTCGAACCCGCTCATGTCACCTAGTATTCGAAGGGGACGATCTCTCGGAGCCGGAATTATTTCGCTCCAGCGTTTTCAGCTATCATGCAGAAGAAGCGCGCACGCGACGACATTGAGGCCTTACGACAAAGAGGCTCGCGCCAATGCGTGGATAAATTGACTATCTCTTACCAAGGAACCATGCGGATCTGCACAAGCAGATTCACGACAGGCTAAGCGAACGCCAGCACTCGCCGATCTGCGTAATTGCTTTACCGAAAGCGATGTTCGGGAATGGAAGCGAATTGATCCCGTCCAGGGCGTCAGAGCTTCTTTCTCGGCACTTTTCTTCCGGTTTTCATTCTCTTTGATCCAGGATCGACGCTCCGCCGAATACTTGTTGTACTTCACTGGATCAACTTGAAGGGCGAACGGAGGTGTTCAGTTTTGGGAATAGAGCGTTTGTTCGGATCAATAACAAAGCCATGGCGCTAATGCTGACACGCGATAAAAACTCCCAACTTCGAGCGGTGCCACCTGACAAGCTTGACAGGAGTATTGATTCAGAATCGCAGTATGATGAGGGCAAGAGCCCCGTTCGTGTTGAGTTCAACCATGAGCACAGAAAAGGGATATTTCTGTTGATACTTGTTCTTAGCGTATTGTTGGTTGCGTGGTCATGGTTCACTGAACTCAATGAGATTGCTGAGGCACCCGGACAACTCATCCCATCCCAAGAAGTTCAGTCTATTCGGGCCACGTTTGACAGTAAAGTCACGTCCATTCTTGTAAAGGCCGGAGCCGCAGTCAAGAAGGGCGATTTGTTATTAACTTTAGATGCCGAAACGTATAACACAGAGTTGGAAAAGAATCGTCATGAGCTGAAGATTGGCGAGCAAGAACTTGAACAACACAATCAGGCCTACAAGATCTTGACAGCCTATCTTCTCGACGGAAGAATTCTACCCGGCGATCTGTCCAGCATATTACCGGTGGCAAAAGCAATTGGCGACCTTTATGCGGCCCGGCAAAGGCTCCAACGCGCTCAATCCGATATGAGCATTACAAAGTGCACCACGATTAGTGGCACTACGTCTGAGCTAAGCATCCTCAAATCCCAACATCATTCCGCGGCCCAGCAGCGTAAGTTGAAGGAGTTGGCACTGAGCGAGAGGCGCAATCAATTTGAGATGGAAGAGCAAAAAGTTTGCAGTAAGATAACAGCTCTCGAAAACAAGCTTGAATTACAGACGGAAGCTGTAGAGCATAAGCGTAAGTCACTGGAAGGAACAGAAAAGCAGCTCGAGGCGTATGAGCGAGTGTTCCAAAGCGGAGGCTCCTCTCGAACCGAATGTCTTGATGCCCGTATGCGCGTAGACGATCGAAAGAAGGATCTCACAGTTGCCGTCACAGCCTCCCTTCAGATGCAAGGTGAGTTGCTGGCGACGAAACATGAACTGACTGAATTGAAGTCGCGCAATTCAATGGAACTGGAGCAAATGCAAGCGGCATTGGGAGATATCGCTGATTCTTCCGCACAGATTAGTACTCGCATGAGATCTGAGCAAAGAGCATTGTTGGAGGCGCAGACGGAGTATCAGGTGGCGTTGCAGGCTGCACGCTCGATGCAAATCAACGAGACCAATGAAATTACGGAACGCAAAAAACACATTGAACAATTGAAGGCAGCTTCAACTGCCGAGCAGCACACGTTTGAAAAGGGGGCTATCCGCTCGCCCGTTGAGGGCACAGTGGCCCTTGTCAATTTGCAAGGACCAGGCGAAGTAGTCCAAAGAGCGCAAAATCTGCTTACAATTGTGCCGAGCAAAGATCCAGTGGTCGCATGCTTGCATGTAGCAAATGAACAGGTGCCTTTCATACACAATGGTGATATCGTTCAGATCCAGTTCCCGGCATACCCGTACCAGCAGTATGGAACGATACCAGCCAAGGTGACTATGATTGATAAATACCCGTCTCAGGAGAAGGAGTACGCAAATTCTTATAAAGTGCTACTGGCTCCGATGCGAGATTGGATCATGTGTCGGGGAAAACGAATTCCGCTTAGAAAGGGGTTAGAGGCTCAAGGGCAATTGGTTCTAAGAAAAAGACGATTGCTGATATCGATGCTTGCACCGTTGTTGAAACTGCAATATGCCCATTTCAAAGCATGAGTAGAAACCCGGACGAATTGGAGTCACTGTACAGGAATGGAAGTAAGCCTGACTGCCGACGCAATTGCAAAAGACGTCTTACGTAAATCTGAGCTACTTGCACTATTGTCGGACGCAGAATTTGAAAATCTGTTCTCTAGAATGAAAGCGGTGAAAGCCGATCTGGGAGATTTGATTTCGAATGATAGCTCTGAGCAGATTAATTTCCTGGTCGCAGGAAAGCTGCGCATTCTAGAGCGATCGGCCGATGGCACGGATCAAAATATCTGCACAGTTGACACTGCCGGCCATTGTTGGGCAGATTCATGGCTTTCGGGCACTGGTAGCGGAGTAATTATCGCTCGAGCGTCTGCTCCTACTGTAGTTTTTCAGGCCGGCGCTCAGCTGTTCGCTCAAGTTCCAAGTGACAATGCTCACTTCCACAATCAGCTTAAGGTAGAGCGCACTCAATGGGAGATCTTTTGTGCTGTAAAATTTCTGCCGATGTTCAGCCATATTGACGCGGGCAAGCTGCGACGAATAAGCAGATACCTCAGAAAAATTTCTCTGCAGCCGAATGAGACCGATTGGTCAAGGGAGATTGGACTTTATGTAATCAACCGCGGGGCGGTGGAATGTGCGAACAATTCCGGCACGCGTCAACGATTGGGGGCTGGAGAGATAGCGGTTACCGGAGATTTTGGATGCTATCGTGCTACAGGAGTTGAGTTTGGAACCTTGGAACCAACCGAACTGCTGGTGCTTGGTCGCCAGGACTTTGCCGATATGGCCGCTCGTGACCCCGACCTGTCTTCCGTTCTTTGGAGCACGGATCCAAAAAGTGTTGCTGGAACTCGACCGATAATCGAGTCGCTTTCTCTCAGGCCAGTGATCGCCCCGGCCGTACCTCATCCGACAGAACCTGCACTGGCTGGTGAGCACAACTCGGTTCCGGCGAGGGTCAATAGATTCTTGCACCAGTATCCTTTTATCATGCAACAAAGCCAGATGGATTGCGGCATTACGTGTGTCGCCATGGTGGCTCTCTATTATGGAAAACGCCTTGATATCAATGAACTTCGCGATCGCGCCGGCGTCAGTGCGGAGGGTACGAGCTTTCTTGCTTTAGCGGAGACGGCAGAGCACGTTGGATTTATGTCTAGAGGTATTAAGGCCACGTACGAGGGGCTGCTGAATGCAAGGCTGCCTCTTATCTGTTTCTGGAAGAACAACCACTTCATCGTGCTCTACGAAATTAACAAGAAGGAAGCGAGAATAGGAGATCCCGCGGAGGGGCTAATTACCGTCTCGCGCGAGCAGTTTACCAAAGACTTCTCAAAGAGCGCACTGGAGTTGGTGCCCACGGTGGAGCTAAAGCGGGCACCCGGTGCCAAGAACCCGCTTACTACACTGCTGCCGTTATTGAAGCCGTTTGGACCGCAGATTCGTGACGTGTTAGCGGCCGGAGTTGTTTATCAGGCGTTGATGATCATAACGCCCTTCTTTTCTCAGACCATTGTAGATCGCGTGATTGTCCATGAAGACATATCAATGTTAAACATGCTGCTGATCGGCATGATACTCGTCAGTTGCTTTCAGTCTGCTTTGACCTTTTCTAGAGGTATCCTAATATCGACTCTGTCTATTAAGATTGATCATGCGCTCTTCGTTCAATTCTTCAAACATCTATTCAGTTTACCCTTGAAGTTCTTCGAGCAAAGAACCACAGGCGATATTTTGGCGCGCTTTAACGAGAACGCTCGCATAACGTCATTTCTGTCAGGCAGCACTATAACGGTTTTGCTTGACGGTGTAACAGCGCTGATTTATCTGGCAGTGCTTTTTTATTACAGCTGGGCATTCGGATTGGCCACTGTAGGGTACATTGCATTATTGGTTATTGCTACTCTTGCTTATACACCTCTCTTGAGGGGGTATAGTAATGAGCTGTTCAAGAAGACCGTGGCCAATGACTCATGTGTTATCGAGTCTGTTCATGGAGTTGAGAAAATAAAAGCTGCTGCCGCCGAGAATCGCACCCGTTGGAAGTGGGAAATGCTTTTTGTCGACAAGCTGAGTATTTCATTTCGCCAACAACTCGCAACGAACGGCTATATGCAGGTAACTCAGCTCGTTCACCTCATGGGCAGAATCTTACTTATGTGGCTGGGCGCTCATTTGGTCATATCTAAGACTTTTAGTGTGGGGCAATACATGGCGGCAAACATGATGGCAAGCATGTGCATCGATCCCATAATGCGTGTTATTTCCATGTGGCAGCAGCTTCAGAGTGTGAATATCGCTGTCGAACGGCTGGGCGATGTATTCAGAGCGACGCCCGAACAAACTGGACCCAAAACACGCTTACCCCTCATAAGAGGTGTTATAGAACTCAAGAATGTTACCTTCCGATATAACGAGCACAGTACCAACAACACTTTGATGAACATCTCCTTGCGCGTGCAGCCCAATCAGATGGTAGCTATTGTGGGCCGATCGGGGTGTGGAAAGACAACTTTAGTGAGGCTGATTCAGGGGTTGTACATGCCTACCGCAGGTAGTCTCCTGATTGACGGCGTTGATACCAGCCAGATTG
Source organism: Candidatus Obscuribacterales bacterium (assembly GCA_021732565.1). Lineage (GTDB taxonomy): Bacteria > Cyanobacteriota > Vampirovibrionia > Obscuribacterales > Obscuribacteraceae > JAKFUT01. The sequence continues at coordinate 3,328 of JAKFUT010000008.1, read as the reverse complement.
AATTGTCTGATCTTAGAAAATCGATTGGAGTGGTTGCGCAACAAGAATTTTTCTTTACCGGTACTGTTCGGGAGAACTTGTCGTTCTACGCCCCTGATGTTTCTCTCGAGCAGATTATCTCAGCAGCTAAGGTTGCGGGTATTCACGACAAGGTTCTTACGATGGGAAGCGGTTACGATACTTTTCTGAGCGAGGGCGGGCAAAATCTATCCGGTGGAGAAAAACAGCGAATGGCGATTGCTCGTGCCCTGCTGCACCACCCGCGTATTTTGATATTTGACGAAGCAACCAGTGCTTTGGACAGCGAGTCAGAACGGCATATCCAGGCGGCGATGGAGGTGATTCGGCAGGGGCGAACGATGGTCGTGGTTGCGCATCGACTGTCGACCATAAAGAGTGCTGATCTTATAATCGTGATGGATCACGGACAAATAGTGGAAGCAGGAAATCACCACTCGCTTTTACAACAGAAAGGGCTTTACTATCACCTATGCAGCCAGCAATCAATATAATGGTCGCACATGATTCAAATTCCATTGGTTTCATAAAGGGTGGGTGCTTACAAATGGCTTTACGTGGTTGAGAAAGTTATGAACGTACAAAGCGGTATTTAATAATGGCGCAAGCGAATTTCTCGGCAGCAGAACAGGCAAAACAGGTCGCGGAGGAGATGCAACTCTGCGTGATTGAGAAGCACGGAACGCTGGCGCAGCAAGGACTTTACATTGTCATTGGCTTGATGTCGGTATTCTTGATTTGGGCGGCGTTTGCAGAAAGCGACGTCTGCGCTGAAGCGAACGGAATGATTGAGCCTCGCATAAAGATTCAGCAGGTCAAACCGGCTACCGACGGAACCGTAGTTCAGTATTTTGTCCGAGAGGGGCAGGCGGTGAGAGCAGGAGATGTACTCATCACGCTTAACACGACTCGTGCAGCAGCTGAGTTGAAAGAGAAACAAGACGAGTTATCAATCACTCAAAACCAAATCAAGGAACATGAAAATGCAAAGCGAGCGCTCGAGAAGATCATCGAAAATCCAGAACATAGACCTGCTTGCGGTGTCGACATTCCTGAGGTTGAGCGAATCATAGGCGAGTTATACACCGCCAAGAAATCTATTGATGCTGCAACCTACGACACATTTGGTGCTCGCGTTCTTGGTGTGTCCGGGTCTGACAACCTTCCGGAGATGACCGTACTAAGAGAGCAACAGAAGAAATTTGAATCGGTTCGCCAGGCAAGGTCTCGCTCAATCGAACAAAAAACACTCGAGAGAATCGCTGAAAAGAAAAAACTTGAGATCCGAGCCGAGCTCCTAGAGAGCATTTTAGAGAAATCGCACAAAGAGCTTGCCGAGTTGGAGAAGGGCTTGGCTGAATCGAAGAAAGAGATCGAAATTTACAATCAAGGAAAGAAGCTAGGTATAGCATCGGAAGTTAAGTTTCTGGAGGTACAAAATTGTTTGCACCAGCGCGAGTTTTCGGTTGCGCAGCAGAAACAGCAAATTGCGCAACTAGAACAAGACCTGAAATCTGCCCGTCTTGATCTTGAATCATCCTCCTCGGCATATAATGCGGAACAGGCGGATTTGCAAGCAAGTCTCAAATCTGAAGACCTGAGGATAGCGTCGGTACCGCTTTCCATGAATAACACCACCAGACATTACGAAGGAGCGCGGGCAGCGTTCGCGGTTACTTTAGCCAGTGCCCGAGCACGCTTATCTAAAGAAAAGGCTGAGATCAGTAGCCTTGAAAAAAAGATTTCCGAAATCGCGATTGTTGTAAAAATGAACGGAGAGGTTTTGTCGGAAAAGTCGATCAAGTCACCCAGAGACGGTACAGTGTCCGATCTTGTTCAGTTGATGCCCGGAGAACTTGTAATGCGAGGTCAGCCTCTGATGACCATAGTCCCCGCGGATTCAAATCTTGTTTTTCGCGGAACGATCAACAATACCGATGTTGGATTCCTTGAAGTAGGACAAGAGGCTAGACTCAGATTTAAAGCTTTTCCTTGTGAGGAGTTCGGCATAGTCAAAGGAAAGATCGTTCGTATCGACGATTATCCGGAGGAAATACTCGAAGGACAGAAGAAAATTTCAGCGTACAAAGTCACCATTGAGCCTTTACAGTCGGTGATAACAAGAAACGAACAATCATTCGATCTCAAACCCGGCTTGGAGGTTCATGCTGATGTAGTTCTCCGTCGGCGAAGTGTTTTGGGCCTGCTCTTTGAACCGCTACTCAAAATGGGAGATTATTGAGCAGCAGCACTCAGTCGTATCTAAGATTATTCTGCACGGCTTTCACGGTGAAGCCTCCGATAGCTCTCCGCAATTGGGCTTGTTGTGCGTTATAGGCATATATGGCTCGAACGTAATTCTGTAAAGCTATGGTGAGAGTGGTTTGCGCTTGAATTACATCTATATTTATGCCAATGCCGGCCTTCAGTCGTTCCTCTGCTAAGTCCAGTTGCTCTTGTGCCTGCGAACATGCCTCTTTCGCAATTTCAATGTTTTTCTCGGCCGCCAAACTGATGATGTATGCCTGTCTAACTTGTGCAGCGATTTGTAATTCGGTGTTGTTCAAGTCGTATTTCGCCGCTCTTGCCGAAGCCAAGCCGGCGCCAAAGTTTGAAACAATTGGTACTCCACCATTGTTAAAGTTCCATGCAAACACAAGGGAACTTTGTTGTCCCTGAGTAGATCCGGCTTGGCTGGCCGGAAAGAAAGTTCCGCCCTGCACCTGATAATAAGCCGAGGGGATGATAGGGCTGAGAGCCGCTCCGGTTTGAACATATTGCTGATTAACAACGTTGCGTTTCTGCGCGATCTCAGGGCGCTTATTGAGTGCCAGTGCGACCAGAGTTCCGATTGGCGCTCTGGGATCTACCAAGGTCGTCTTTTCCAGCGGCTGGGCCTGGGGGAGTATATACTGGCTGAGCGGCAGGTTTAAGGTTACCGCAAGGTTGATGGCGGCGGCGCGCGCCTGAGCTTGTTGGTTGACGAGTTGTTGGCGGTCTTGGGCAAGTTGAGTTTGCGACTGCAACAGCTGCAATCGCGTTCCCATTCCGCTGTCCAGAAGTCCCTGATTTATTTTCACAATTCCGGTCGAGTTCTCAACCACGATGTCGGCGACGTGAAGAAGCGAGATCTCCCGACACAGAGCAAAATAGTTGTTTGTAGCCTCAAACATGGCATCCTGAAGGCTTGTTCTCACCGCGGCGGCTACCGAGCGGTTTTTGTAATAGGAGTTAAGGACTGCGAAAAAATTGCTGCCCCCGTTTGCGAATTGAACTGTGGTTACGTTGTAATTCTCTCGATCCACGGTGA
>JAKFUT010000363.1 GCA_021732565.1 Candidatus Obscuribacterales bacterium | reverse complement strand
ATACCGTTCAATACGAGCATTGATGTATTCTCTTTGTTCGGGATGCAGACCCGAAACACACACTTGGCTCTTATTTTCAATTCCCGGTCAGAGTGTAACTCCGACTGATCGGGATTCCTGTAATGTCCTGGTGGAGTGCAGTTCCAGCTGGCGGGGATACCTGTTATACCGTTGAATACGAGTTTTAATGTGTTCTCTTTGTTCGGGATGCAGACCCGAAACACACATTCTCCTATATTCGATTCACGGAGAGAATGTGACCCGTAGTCGCTTTCAATGAGCAGGGCGCAGCGCGGGCATTCTCAAAGGCGAGAAGAAATCGACTGTTTGCGTCTGTTGTTGTTTGACCACCAGGCGCACAACTACTTCAAAAGGTAGCTGTGGCTTGCCTAGAGTAATGGTATCGTTGGCATTAACGTAGAGTTTCTGCCCTGGCTCAAGACGCCTGTCGTTGATGAACGTTCCGTTGGTAGAACCACGAGCACCGGTTCCCACGTCTTTCACGTACACGCCACCGCGATCCATTCCGAATACACAGTGGGTGCGACTGATTGCGGGATTTTGAAGACTCAAGCGCCGTCCGATGTTCTGCTGAGGTTGCGCAGGCAGTGCGCGACCTACGATTATTTCGGCTCCCATGCTCATCACCACAGTAAGAGCACAATCGACTCCTTCTTTTTCCAGAATCGATGCACCTTCAATGCCACTTATCTGATCCAGAAACTTTAGCGATGTTTCAGGAATAAAGTGCATTCAGATGTCCCCCAACTAACCAACCGCGATTCAAGTTCAAACTAATATAGTTTCGGCGCTTACGCCTGAAGACGTTTGTGCGAAGCATGCGCACATCATCAACAGCCGAGTGGCGCTCTAATAGGTTGGCAGGAGCGTAAAGCGTTGTGCAGTTCGCTGTGCTCCCACCATCATTAGTGTCAGATTCTTCGGATTGACTCGACGCTGATGATGGTTCCTCTTGCATGAGGAAAATCAGTGATTTACGCGTGAACCCTGGTGTTGTGAATCTGTCCGTCATGGATACCAGACAATCGGCCAGGACAACTGAACTTATTGTTCTGTTGTGATTTTGGATTGCTGTGCTGTCCGCTAGCATTTGCTGACCCAACCTCTCCCGCCGACCCCTGCTTTCAAAGGTAAGCAGGAAAAGTAAAAAATCGGTAACAAAGAAATGAGATCAGTATTTTTTCTCGGTTATGCCTGAGAAGAGTCAAGACTTGTTGCTTATCCGTGACAAAATGCGGATTGCGGTCTCAAAACAATAATCTGGAGCTTGGCTAGTTCAGAGCTTGACGCTTCGTGTTCAGTCTGCTGCACTGCCCCGTTCGTTTTCCGTAGAGCAATATTAAGCAGAATTCATGGAGTTCTCTTGGACCAAATCTGGAGAATTTGTGGAGTAAGGGGCGCTCACAATGCTATTTCGGCGGACACACTTTCCGCGCTTCCCTAGCGTCTCCGTCTCGGGCTGAAAGATCATTTTTGTGAAATCCTTTGTACGCTTCAGACCGCGCCAAATAAGCAAGTGAGAGAATTCGGGCAGACGGATTCAACCTGATCACTTTATTGCAATCCTTGACCGCTTCTTCCAGTCTTCCCATTTTCGACAAGAGCCTCGCCCGGTTTACCTGCCAGAGCGGTAAAGGGTCAATCTGGATGGCGAGGTCCAGGACTCAATTACCCAAATTGGCCAAGAAAGACCAGAAACAAATTCCCGCACGGTAGTCCGGCATAGCTAGTTGTGAGGCGCTCGCCCGCTACTTTCAGGCAGCGAAACCATGACAACGCCAATAGCAATATCTCGAAATAAAGATTCTCGACATCGAGATATTCTGATAGAATAAGTCTCATGGTCAAAGAAAACTCACTGGAGGAAAAGCAAAGCCTGAACCGCAATCAAAGAAGGAATCGCCTTGCTCAGGTCCCAGCCCCATACCATGGGTTCCAAATTCCCGCGGTCCGCCCCTGCAGTGGCATACGTTCAAAATTCCAAAGATCGTTGTCGGTTGAGATGGTTTCCACCGAGCATAACCCAACCGTCATATTCTCAAGGTCAAAGAAATGACTTAAGAGTCATAACATGACACGAGCGTCTATTTTTTTGCTTTTGGTCTGACGAAGTGAGCGTCATTCTGGTTTTGCCAGCCAAGCCAGGGTACTCCCGCTATGAAGAAGTCATGGGCCTTAGGTGTCACAAATTTTGCGCAAAAAGAAATCAGTGCAAAGAGACAAGTTTTTCCCGGAACACAAAGGAGAAATACGGTGGACACCAGCGGCACGCATGTATGGCTCGTTGTTTGGAAAACCTATGATGCTCTCCATCGACAAGCGATGAAGAGTATCGAATCCTTGAATATGTGCGTTAGTGATTTCGCCGTTCTTGAACTTCTGTTGCACAAAGGTCCCGAAACCATTAACGCAATCGGCGAGAAACTTTCCCTTGCCAGTGGATCAATTACGGCAGCAATTGATCGACTGGAGCGCCGAAGATTCGTGCGGCGAACGCCGTCCTTAGTTGATCGGCGCGCGAAGGTTGTTGAACTTACAGACGAAGGGAAGGCGCTGATTCAATCTGCGTTTACCACTCACAGTATTCACATGAATTCCGCGGTGGAAGTACTTTCGCAAATAGAACGAGAACAATTGCTCCAGTTGCTCAAGAAACTTGGAAAACATGCGCAAGAAGTAATTTTGGAGGTCGTGCCTGACATCGCCAATGCAAGTCACGGGAGCACTGAGTCATAACATCGCATCGCAGATGGCGATCGGATTGGACCAGTCATCACCGTAGTCGTGATTATTTCTGCGCGAGCAAGATACCGGCAGATCTTCTGAAAGGAGACAAGATAATGCAAAAAGCAATTCAAAGTATTCACAAAGCGCACGAACCGCACATGGTCGGTGACGGGTTACTGGTGCGTAACTTCTTTTCTTATGGAGACCCGGGACGCAATCAGCTAAGTCCATTCCTCATGCTGGACTATGGAAGTCCCGTTGAATTTCCGCCCACAAACAAGCTGCTTGGAGTGGGCATGCATCCTCATAGAGGATTCGAAACCGTCACCTTCGTTTTTCAAGGCGGATTGGATCATCGTGACACGGCTGGCAATCGTGGTACCATTTCCGCCGGCGATGTACAGTGGATGACCGCAGGCTCCGGCGTATTGCACGAAGAACTGCATTCTGCCGAATTTCGTAGATCCGGAGGCACGTTACAAATGCTTCAACTCTGGGTCAATCTCCCTTCTCGCTTCAAAATGACTCCGCCAAAGTATCAAACATTATTGAAAGCCGACATACCTGTGGCAACCTTGGGCGAAGGGAAAGCGAATCTGCGTGTCATAGCGGGTTCATTGGGCGAACTGAACGGCCCGGCACAAACATTCACCCCTCTCAATCTCTGGGAGCTGCATGTTACGCCTGGCGGTAAAGTTAAATTGGACGTACCGGACGGTTACACTACTGCACTCCTTTTGATGAACGGTTCATTCGTGTTCGGGCAAGACCTCACTGACTCCATGATCGAAAGTCAAAGTGGCACATCGGTGCACGCCGAAGAAAGGCTGAACGAAAGTACATCCGTCGAAACGAATGTGGCACGGAGAACTGATACCGTATCCGGTGAGACCCTGGTCATACTCACTCGCCAGGGCACCGACTTCATCATCGAGTCTGCGACCGGAGCCCACATTATGGTATTGAACGGACAACCCATTGAAGAACCGGTGGTGGGTCATGGACCATTTGTTATGAACACGAAACAGGAAATCATTGAAGCGTTCGATGATTTTCAAAAAGGTCGTTTAGATGCAGTCAGTGGAGGAAGATAAAGTGACTTCTCAACCAAGAATTCTTTGCTTTGCAGGTAGCCTGAGAAAAGATTCCTTAAACAAAAAACTCGTCAAAATAGCCATGGCAGGCGCACAGAAGGAGGGTGTGGAAACAACCTACATCGACCTTAAGGAGTATCCTCTACCTGTCTATGACGGGGATCTTGAAGCCGAGAGCGGTTTGCCTGAAAACGCCAAAAAATTGAAAGCCATAATGAAAGAGCATCAAGGTTTTTTATTGGCTTGTCCTGAGTACAACAGCTCTATCAGTGGTGCGCTAAAGAATGCTATCGATTGGACTTCTCGACCCGAACCGGGCGAGAAACCACTGGTGTGTTACTCGGGAAAAATCGCCGGCATTATGGCAGCTTCTCCCGGCGGGCTTGGGGGATTGAGAGGACTGGTTGCCGTTCGTTCGATTCTGGAGAATATCGGAATGATGGTAGTTCCGCAGCAAGTAGCGGTGGCATCGGCTCTAGACGCATTTGATGAAGACGGAAATCTTCAAGACCCGAAGCGACAAGCCTCCGTCGAAGAAATCGGCAATCGAGTTGCATCCATTGCAGCCAAGCTCTTTAGTTCCCAGAGCACAACAACATCGGCCTGATCCCCCGGGTGTGGCAATTTTTGTTCAACAGAATTCGTGACGGCGCACTACAAAATGATTCCACAGCTATAAGGCAATAAACTGAACCGTGCCCGCAACTTCGCTGAAGTGCCGACGAAAAACCGCTATCTGATTGGTTTTCGCTGCCCTGCAGAATTGCAAAGGTGCAATCACCACAATTCCCTTTGAGCGACAACCAATAATCTTCCTGCGCTACACTGAATGTTCTGCCAATATAAATGGAGTCGTAACAGTATTCTGTGAGGATGAGGTTCTGGAATCAGTCTGAGGTCGGATGGTCGACGAATTGTCACCTCTGGGGGGCTCCATCGACCACATAGGGAAAATTGCGGTACGCGCAATTTCCCCCTCAGCAACCAAGTCCGTAAACGCCCTGAATTCGGCAGCTAAGTGGTCCTTGAGTTGTCGAGAAAATTGCCTATAGCGCAATTTTCTACAGCCTACTGAGGAGGGCTCCGTCCACACAGAACCAAAAACTTCCAATCCGATTCCCTCAGATCCTCAGCTGGTCGGCTCCTCGCATTCAAGTACATAACCCATTCCATGGATGCTTCGAATGAATGAGGGTCGATCATCGTCGTCCAGTTTATCTCTCAGGCGTTTAATATGGACTTTGATGGTGTCCCGCGACACCTCGGTGGTACTTGGCCACACCAGACTGATCAGGCGATCCGGGCTGAACACCTGGTTGGGATGTCTCATAAGGAAGTTAAGCAATGCAAATTCCTTCGGCAACAATGTAATCTCCACCCCTCTTTTCAGAACTTTCCCGGTGGATGGATCTAATTCAAGGGCTCCCGCCTTAATGTTTGACGGAGTAAGGGCGGTCGGTCGCCGCAATAGTGCCCGAACGCGAGCCGACAGTTCTTTGAGATCGACGGGCTTAATCAGATAGTCATCTGCTCCAGCGTCCAGCCCTGTCACTTTGTCGTCGGAGTCTTTTCGCGAAGTTAGCATGAGCACCGGCGCTTTGCCTCCACTGCGGCGATACTCCCTGCAGATTTCCGGCCCCGTCATGTCTGGTAATTGCCAGTCTAAAATGGCTAGCTCAAATTCATAAAACTTGAGGCGGTTAAGCCCCTCTTTGCCATTGTCCACCCATTCTATGGAATGTCTGTCGTTCCCCAGCCATTCCCGAACGGTGGAGGCGATATTCTCATCGTCTTCTACAAGCAGAATCTTTGCCATGGATCTCTCTTACCTGCGAAACGAGTCAATAGTATCAGCTTGCCGGCCAAGCACATATGGCAGTTGGTCTTGATGGGCATAATCTTTGTAAGCACTCTGATCGGCTCGCTCGCCTTCTCCGCCCGGTCGGCTCACTGCACACGCTACTTGCCGAGCTTCGCTCGCTCTAACGCTTTTCGTACTGGTGAACGTTCATATCTTCAAAGGGGCCTGGTAAGTTCATATGATAAGACCTACGTCGCTTCTGCTACTCTTGACGACAGCATTGTTGCCTTTACCCGCATTATGTCAGTCGCAGAAAGGCGTGTGGGATGCTCGCCAACAACAAAACACATCGAGCCGAGCAACGCAAAATTTGCCGCCAACAGGACCATACGGCAACCAACAGGTTCGGGGAGGTTCAACGGCCGGAAGATACGGTAATTCCTCGCAGGCAGGTTCTTCCCAATATCGCTACAGTCGCCCCGCTCAAGGCTCATCCTCCGCGACCCGTTATCCCGGAGCTCAATCCAGAACGGATGCTCAAAGACCGCAGTCGTCCGAAGTGATGGAGACAATAGTCAGTGGTGGCATTCGACGCAGATACATGGTGCACATCCCTGCGTCGTATAGCCCATCGCGGACAACTCCGGTAGTACTTGCGCTGCATGGAGCAGGAATGAACATAGACTCGATGAGAGGTCTTACTTTGATGGATCTGGTTTCCGACCGAAACGGTTTTCTTGCCGTTTATCCGGAAGGAGTTTCCGGTGGCTGGAACGCGGGCGGGCTGAGATCAAAGAGTTCAGAAAATGATGTGGCATACATTGCTGATCTGTTGCGTCATCTGCAAACAAAATACAGTGTTGACAGGCAGGCCATTTACGCTTGCGGAATCTCCAACGGCGGACAAATGGTGCAAAAACTGGCATGTGATTTGTCCGACCAAATAGCTGCCATAGGTGTTGTCGCAATCACCGGAATCGACTCGATGTGTAAAAGCTGCAGTGCTCGCCGATGCATGCCGGTTATGTTTTTCATTGGCACGGATGATCCGCTTTGTCCGAGCCAGAACAGCGGCGTGAAGCAGCTCGGTGGATTGGGTGAGGCTCTCGGGATTGGCGACTTACCAGTCACTCCGCAGTTAGCAAAATTGGCCGACATAATGACAGCGGAGGAAATTGTGGAATTCTGGGCTCAGCACAACGGTGCCGGCTCGCCACGACAAGAACGCATGCCGGACAAAAACACCAGAGATGGTTGCACGGTGTCAAAAGAAACTTTCGGAGGGGGTGATCGGGAAGTCATTCTTTATACCATCGAAGGCGGAGGTCACTCCTGGCCCGGAGGCATGGGATTCGTTATAGAAGGAAAGTTAGGAAAAACCTGCATGGATGTGAACGCGTCGGAACTGCTGTGGGAATTTTTTCGCACTCATAGAAGGCGATAGATAAGATGCTGGAGGTCAATCCATTTACCATCGGCATAATAGTTGACGATCGATATGAACTGATGAGTCATATCGGTGACGGTGGTATGGGCAGCGTTTTCAAAGCCAGAGAATTGGGTCTTGAACGAGTAGTTGCGCTCAAGATACTTCATTCGGATCTAGTTGCAGATGAGGAAAATCGACTTCGTTTTGACCGCGAATGCAAAATACTTTCACAGTTGTCGCATCCCAATCTCGTTATTTTTTACAGGTTCGGAATTTGGCAAAAGAGCAGGCCTTACATAGCCATGGAGTATTTGCAAGGAGTATCTCTGCGGCAAGTAATTGACGAATCCGGGCGCTTAGCTCTGCCTGTTTTGCTGCGTATAGGGATTCAAATATGTAATGCTATGCAGGTTGCACACAATCAGGGCATTGTGCACCGAGATCTCAAACCGAACAATATAATGATCGCTGAGGCTCCATCACCCGATTCGGTAAAAGTGGTTGATTTCGGCATGGCACGTTTAGCTGGATCTACCACAGTTCAGCGGCTTACCCAAACAGGCGAGCTAGTGGGATCCGTGTATTACATGAGTCCTGAACAGTGCACAGGAGCCAGTGCAGATGCACGCTCAGATATCTACTCGCTCGGGTGTTTGCTGTACGAGGCGGCTTGTGGCAGGCCGCCGTTCATATCTGACTCTCCCATTGGGATACTTCACAAGCATGTGAGCGAAAATCCGCCGCCGATGATTGATCTTGTTTCAACTGAACCGGCTGCACAATGGCTGCAGAACGTTTTGTTCAAGGCCATGTCTAAGACGGCCAGCGCACGCTATCAAACGATGTCTGCCTTTGGCGATGATTTGGAGAAATTACAATCGCAAGCATATGATCGGCTCTCTGTGGACAACACGTTGCCTGTTTCAGGGAAATCCAGCACACGATTCAACCTGCGAGCAATGACCTGTACTGCCAGTTTGACAGCGTTGGTTGTGATTGTCACGGTTGGTTTTCGACTGAACAGTGAATCCTCACGTCTGGAGAAAGAACCCGTACTTCTTGAGAGTGACGGTGAAATAGGCACGCTGAAGGCTGAGATCCTGAGGCTTGAGCGCCGACTCGCAATGAATACCAGTATGCTCGAAAAGAACCGCACCCTTTTTACTTTGTTCAGCCGGCGCAATACACTCATCACCAAGTGTATCCATTCTCGCCAATTCGAGCTTTCCGAAAAACTATTGACACAGCAGGCGCAAATTACAGGTCGAATACAGGACAATGACAAAAGTGCTGCGAAAGTATGCGCTAGATATGCCGCCTTGTATCGTGCGGAGGCGTTCTCTACGGCTGATGTTTCAAGGCAAGAATTTTTGCGAAAGCGGGCGCTGGTCAAAATTGAACAGGCTGTGCGGCTGCTCCACGGGCGACCTGATTCACTGGTGTCCCAGATACACTGCGCAACATTGTTAGAACTTGGCCGTATAAGCGAGGCAGCCAGCCAATTCTCTTCGGATCTCAAAAACTTGAGAACGGGGGAGCCATTCGCAACTTCGGTGCCTTATATGGAAAGTTTCGCCCGCGAAATCAGCGCCAATGCGCCAGAAGCCGCAAATCAGAAAGACAAATTGGCAGTATGCGACCTATTGATGGAAATTCACGAAGACGCCTGCGATAGGTATGGCAAAGCAATGAGATGGTCCACCGGCGTTACGATTCAGTCAAAACCAGATAAACAGATTGTAAAACTGGCAGAGACGTGGTTGAGAAAAGCGTACCCTGTAGCGCCCCGGAAGGAGCAGGATCTAATGGAGTACAGGAAACGGCGCCAACGTATTGATTCCTCGCTATCCAGCGATCCGTGAGCACTATCCGATGGTATTGTCGCCTGCCTCTCGGTCGTCATCGTTCAACCAGGCCGTGAGCCGACTCACACCGAGGCGTATGAAGGAGCGCGGCCACCGGCAGGAATCTACAGAGAGACAGAAAACAGAAAGTGGACCTATATAAAACATGAGAGTTCGCGAAATGATTCCCGGCTTAAACCTTAATAAATTGTTCACATGTCGAGCTTTCTGCGCGGGCGTGGGAGTATGGATTCTTGCACTTAGCGGCTTTAAGCCGGTGGAACTTGCTGTTCTGATCGTTTAGTATCGGACTCGTAAACAGATTACCTGTTTATAGGTTGCAGTAAATCTCACGTGCTAGAATCAACACCTGCTTTTTTCCGCAAACCCCAATAGCGATAGCCATGAACCAGATTATTAAAGACATCGAAGCGCCTTTTCTCAAGACCAACCTGCCAGTAATGGATCCTGGTGATTCGGTCAAAGTCTTCTTCAAAATTAAAGAAGGGGGCAAAGAGCGCACCCAGGGATACGAAGGCGTAATTATCAAACGATCCGGCTCGGGCATTAACCGCACCATCACAGTGCGACGTGTGTTCCAGGGCATCGGTATTGAGCGCGTGTTCCTTGTTCACTCCCCCAGAGTGGAGAAGATTAGTGTCCTCCGTAAAGGACACGTCCGTCGCTCAAAACTTTATTACCTGCGAAGCCGCTCCGGCAAGGCAACTAGAATCAAAGAGAAAGTCGGCGCTAAGCGTGATGCTGCGGTCACCAACAAGAAGGCCGCTGCAGTAGCGAAGAAGCCACAAGCACCAGCTGCACAAGCCGGTGAAAATCAACAAGAGACTAAGAGCGAATAAATTGTTCGCTTCTTGTTCAAAGCGTCGAGACCTGCGCTATTCCGGCGCAGGTCTAATTGCGCGATGTGGTAACAAGAAATTCTCAACAAGCAGGCAATATGTCTACACCACTGAGCCGAATCAGAGAACAGCTGAAAGTTGTAGATCTGTTGTTCGAGGTGCGAGATGCGCGGTTACCATTATCAAGTTCCCATCCTGCATCTAAAGAACTCTTTGGCAATAAGCCAAAAGTGTTGGTGCTGGCCAAGTACGATTTGGCCGATCCTGAAGCTGTATCTCACTGGATTCGTTCCTTTGAAGCTGAGGCCGACAGCCGTGCGATTGCACTGTCGTTAAAAAACAGTCGGGGCAAGAACAAACTTGTGGACCTGGCACTTTCGCTTACCGCGCCTAAGCGCGAAGCCCACAAGCGAAAAGGATTGCTTCCTCGTGCCATGCGCGTGTGCGTTGTCGGGCTGCCGAATGTGGGTAAATCTAGCCTGATTAACTGGTTGATCGGGATCAAGAAGGCTCCGGTTGCCGATCGCCCTGGTGTTACCCGTGGTGCGCACTGGGTGCGGGTTCATCCACAACTGGAATTGCTGGATACTCCGGGAATGATGCCGCCAGTGATGTTTAAAGGAGAACAATCAGTCAAACTTGCACTCTGCAATGTTATTCCTGGCGATCATTACGATATCGACGAAGTTGCAGAGAGAGGACTTATCTTACTGCATTCCATTAAGCCGGAATGCTTGAACGTTTACGGCATAACCAGAGATGTTGAACCGACGTTGGAACACGTTGCCCGAGCAAGAGCTTGTCTTGGTCCGGGAGGAAAATTCGATCTCAAGCGTGCAGCAGCCATCGTGGTAAGCGATTTTCGTGCAGGCAAACTAGGCCGAGTCGTGCTTGATTTCGAGAACACCGTACAGGAGACAGCCTTCGCCGCAGCTGAGCTTGAAGAGTAGACAGCACATATCAACGACAGAATACGACCGAATTCAATGCTTGCAGCACTAACCTCGAGATTTGCCACCAGGGCGGAAGCGCCGCGACCGAAATCGTTTTGCAAAAGGATAGTCGGGAAAATTGTTTAGCGTGCACATTTCCGCTGATAAGGAATAACGTTTCCCTCAAGATAGAAGGGTGAGCTGCTTCGGAATCAGTTCGGCAAGATTTTCGCAGAATTTTTTTCGATGCCATCGCGTCAATCCGAATTCTGCTATGGCATTTCTGTGCTCCAGCGAACCATAGCCTTTATTGCTTTCCCATTTATATTCCGGATGCGTCAGTGCGAGATCGCGCATGAGTTGATCTCGATATACTTTCGCTATTACCGACGCCCCGGCAATAGCGGCGGACTGGCTATCACCCTTAACAACTACTGATTGACGTAGCGAACACAAAGGAATTTCCTTATTCCCGTCAACAACCACTAGACTTTGTCCTGACGGTGCCAATTCATTTAGCGCTCTTCTCATCGCCAGGAACGTCGCTTGCAATATATTCACTTCATCGATCTCTTTGACCGATGCCTCGCCAATGGCGAATCTACAGTGAGACCGTAATACTGCAGCGATTGTTTCTCTTGTATCGGCCGAAAGTTTCTTCGAATCGTCGAGAGACTTCAGATCGCGTGCAATTTTCGAATTAAGCCTCAGCCGCGGCAATATAACTGCAGCCGCAACCACCGGACCAGCAAGACACCCTCGCCCCACTTCATCGATTCCAATTAGAACGGACTCAATGCTGAAATCATCAGCGGCTAACATGGCCCGGTCAAATTTCAGCAACTGCGGCAGACGAGTTTTTGCAGATACGGGCACAACGGTTCTCCCGTTTGGTTGAAGTTCACAACTGACAGTACTTTATTTGATAGCACGGCAAATGGTGGCAAATCCTTAGTTTTGTCGCATGTGGAGCCATTCTCCTCGAAAAAGATTAGTCCGCAGGTTGGTCGACCAAGTTAGCAAAATTGAATTCACAAAAAGCAGCAAAATTCCAGTCACGTAGTTAATGTACCCGGCGACAGGCGGACAATGACCCGCCGCAAGAGAAACACGCGAAACGCCGTCACTTAGTATGCTAGCGACGGGCGCCCCCCATTATGTATTCAAATGCGGACTTACCTTACCGCCGGTAGATTCGATCCACCACCTGGTGGTGTCGGAATGTGTTTGGGCCCCTGTTCTATGATTTGTGTTTTCGTGAGCGAATCGACTAAGTAATCGACTCCCTTTGATGTAATCATGAACTGGGCTTCCTGGCGTTCAATATATTCTTTTTCGCGCAGATACCAGAGTGCAAATTCCATCTCCGCCATTTCCGTACCCAGGACATCCATCAATTGTTTAGCTGAGCAACCACCAGTCTGTACGCGTCTCTTGCGCGCTTGCAAAAGTAGCTGCAAACACGCAAGCCGAAGTTCCACTTCATTGTAGGAGAGCGATGTGCGATCCAACTGCGGCAGAGGGTTACTGGCTTTAGGCTTGGGCAGCCCCGACTCTGTTGTTCCGGCGGCGGCAGCTTTTTGAGCCAGCATCGGGCCAATCTTCATGTCGTAGGCGGCGCGTTTTCCACCATCCGACAGCGTTTTAAATGCCTCGGTGATCAGTCGAAACATCTCGGCGTTCCCAGTTTCAGCGTTGTCCGGATGATAGATTCCGGCCAGAAATCTGTACGCATAGCGAATAATTGTGGTATGCGCATTGGTATCAACCTGCAATAGCTCATAATACGTCTGCTCGCTAGCAGCTTGCGGCTGTTGCGCTTTCGGCCCTGATGATTGACCTGCGCTCCCGTGTCCGGAGCCGAAGCCCGAACCGCCCGAACCGCCCGGTTTTGGAGGAGGAGGTGGTGGTTGCCACGCCATAATTCATTGCCCCTTTAGTAGATTGGTTGCTAATACGAGCCGTTGGATCTCCGAAGTTCCCTCGTAAATCTCGGTTATTTTGGCATCACGCATGTATCGCTCCGCCGGATAATCTGTAACGTAGCCG
>JAKFUT010000126.1 GCA_021732565.1 Candidatus Obscuribacterales bacterium | reverse complement strand
TAGGCTACCATCTATATAGGTTACTCAAGCGCATGTGTACGGCCGGTGACCATTTGTTGTCTGACCAGGAACAAATTGAAATACCTGTGGATCTTGCTTATTTGTCTGGCTGCGCTACCAATCTGGTCAGCGCAAGCTCACGCGCAAAGCGATATCGAGGCCAATGGACGCAAGCCGAAGTCAGCATTTGAGCTGAGCGCGGAAAGGCGGCACATTAACGATGATGCTTCCGGTCCGCAGCAAAGCCTGCGTATTCAGCGTCGTCAGTTGAACGGAAACGCCTGCGACGAACCCAAACCAGATCAGACCTATCGCACGACGGCAGCCGCACGCAAGGATGCCAATAGCTTTGGTCTGCACGCTGATGATTGGACTACGCAGACGCCTGCGCCTAGCCAGACACCCATGACGATGACGACCGTGAGAACGGTGAAAGAATTGGCTAATTTCGATCTTGAACTTATCGTTGACGAGTCACTGTCTATGCGACATCGAGATTGTCCTGGCGGCACTTCCCGTTGGGAATGGTGCGGCATACAGTTAGGCAATCTATCAAACCAGCTGTCGTCCTATGCACCACGCGGATTTACACTTACCACTTTTGCCTCTCAATTCGAAAGCTATCCAAACGCGACGTCGGGCGATGTGCAGCAATTGTTTGCTAATCCGCAGCTTGGCTCAGGAACGCGCTTATCCCGACCGTTGGAAGCGCGATTAGGCCATTACTTTGCTAATCGCAGTGAACATTCCAAACCATTGCTAATCGTCGTTATCACCGATGGTGTTCCCTCGCCGGCAATCGAACCGCTACTTGTAACGAGGACGCTCATTGCAGCTACTCATAGAGTGGTGAAACCAAACGAAGTTACGGTAGTGTTTTTTCAAGTCGGCGGCGGTGATTTTATGGGGCGCATATTTCTTAATCAGCTGGACAATTCCCTTGTCTCAGCGGGCGCAAAATTCGACATCGTTCGGACAGTGCCTTTCGAACAACTTCAACAGCAGGGGCTTACAGCATCTTTGGTGGGCGCCCTGCGAAACTTTGGACGTCAGGCGACACGTTAATAATTCAGAAGCTTGAAAAATGATGGTTGAGTGTGAGCTCTTCACAACTTGATACTTCACATCAAGAATCTCGGATGAGCATAGAACTGCCAACCGAGTGGGATAGAATATGTTGTCCAGGATCTGGTTCCAGCATCATCAAGGAGATGTCCATGCAGTGCCCCAAGTGCGACAAACCGCTTGCGGAAGTTTATCTTCGCGAGGTGCCAATTGAGCAGTGCCAGACGTGTGAAGGCATCTGGCTGGACTCCGGCGAATTTCAACTTATTGTAGAGAGAGAGAAAGCCGAAGAAGGATGGTTATCCAGAGCATTCAAAAGCTGGCTCGCGGGAACGAAGAAGGAAAAGGAACTGCAGAAGACTCTCAATAATTCCTCGACACCGCCTGCAGAACCTCCGTCAATGCCTATGGAAAGCTAGCGCGATCAACTTCTGCGCCTATAATTCGAGCTTAGTTGGTCTGCGTTTAACTATGCCGCCTTTACCGAGGTTGACCAATACGAATCACGCATTCCCACAATTCTTGCGGACGGGACGTCCGCGGTCCCGGGGAGAATTTGCTTCGCTCAGGAATCGCCATCGTGCAGGAGCCGACGTTTTGCCGACGTTTTGCGTTCGGGGGAAGGTCTTCGCTCCCATTGAACTATTACCGATTCACATTTTAGTCGTCGTTCAGAAGCCAGTCCCATTCGGGCACTAATTGCTCTACAAATTCTTCCGGTATTGTTCGTTCCGGATCAAAATCACGCACGCTTGCACGATCTACATCTCCGGCAGTTCGCCACAGACGGGAAGCCCACTCGGCAGCGCTGGCAAATTCATCGTCTAATTCTTCTTCAGAAAGCCCACGCACACGAGCGAGTACGGCATCGCTAGCTTTGGATTTATACAGTGCCAAAATTATTGCAAGACACAAGTTTAACGCCGCAGAGTCGTTCTCGCGATTGAGTAGATTCACCAGTCTTTCAACGAAAGGACCAAGCGCTTCAATCAACAAGTCGGAAATCTCTTCTGTGGGATCTACCTCGCGTTGACGACGATCGCGCATCTGGCGCGGCTCCGACTCAGCAAAGGTCCGCGTAACGGTCTCCTCAATGGTACGTGAGAGAGTGTCCAAATCGGACTGCGAGGCGGCCTCTTTCACTAACACGGAAAGAATCGGAGCAACCTCAGGACATTGCTCAACCAGCTCAATCAGGATCTTTTGCGCCGTCGCCGGCGCCAGGCTGCTGAGATCTTCAATGAGATTCCTGGCCCTTTTTCTACCCATTCAGCTCCCTCCTGGCACCTTGAATTTTCAAGCTCTGTGTTTGTTTCATGGAACTGAACAAATCGCAGCTAGTTGCGTACTTACGTTTAGTTGGTGCTTTCCAATAAATGGCGGCTAATGATCACGCGTTGAATCTGGCTGGTTCCTTCATAAATTTGAAAAATCTTCGCGTCGCGCATCAGCTTCTCTACGGGATACTCTCGGGAGTATCCATAGCCTCCCAGTACTTGTACCGCGTCAGTGGCAATGCGCATGGCCGCATCAGCCGAGAACGCTTTCGCCATAGATGCTTCACGAGTATTCTTTTCACCGCGATCGATCATGGTGGCAGCTTTCCAGCAAAGCAATCGCGCAGCCTCAATATCTTTGTCCATATCCGCCAGCATAAAACTTACGGCCTGAAATCCAGCGATGGGTTGGCCAAAGGCGGATCTCTCCTTTGCATATCGAACAGCATGCCGCATGGCGCTACGGGCCAGACCTACCGCAGCCGATGCCACCAATGGCCTTGTGTGGTCAAATGCCGACATCGAGATTTTGAAACCCTGCCCTTCCTTGCCAAGCATGTTGGCTGCAGGTACTTTGACGTCTTCAAATGTGACTCCGCGAGTGTCACTTGCACGTTGGCCCATATTCATTTCTTTCTTGCCGACTGAGACTCCTGCACTGTCCCTCGGAACGATAAAAGCAGACATTCCTCTATGGCCTTGGGAAGTATCGGTGTATGCAAGAACGTAATACCAGTTTGCTACGCCGGCATTTGTAATCCACATTTTCTGTCCATTGATCACATACTCATCGCCCACCTTGCGAGCCACAGTTTTGATACCCGCGACATCCGAGCCGGCAGCAGGCTCAGTAACACAATAGGCCGCAAAAATCAGTTCTTCCGCCATGGGTGCCAGAAATTTCTTTTTTTGCTCATCGTTACCAGAGACGATAACCGGCGCTTCAGCTAGATTGTTCGCTTCCATTGCCGTGCCAATACCTGTGCAGCCGCTGGCGATTTCTTCAGCAATCAGGCAAGAATCAAAGACACCAAGACCCGCTCCACCATATTCTTCAGGAATGTGACCGTTCATCAGTCCTTGTTCCCATGCCTTGCGACAAACTTCAAGCGGAAACTCACCGGTCTCGTCGTGGTGCGCAGATCGAGGTGCAATCTCCCTCTCGGCGAATTCTCTTGCCAACTTCTGAATTTGTCGCTGCTCGTCAGTTAAAAGAAAATCTACCATTGTGGGTTCCTTCGATAACCAGTCGCAGCGATCCTATCGCGATTCAGCCCTGCGCGTCCCGGCGGCAGCATGATCCGTGATCATTTCGCAAGAATGACAATTACAGATGCTGTCAACTAGCGACAGAGATGGGCATCAGGCGTCATCTACACAATGACATGACTTACAGCGGGAGTAGCCGAGAGAGTCATGGAAAGCGCATTACTTACACGATTGTTGGGGCGCCAGAAGAAATGCCCCGGACTCTGGCTCATTAACCTTTGAATATTATTTTTCTCTTCCTGCGAGCCTTGCAACTCGGCGCGTAATAACAGTCGGGCCAGTACGCGCGCTTCATTCTCTTCTACTGCAAAGGCCGCTATGCAGCCGAATGAAAGCAAAGTTTCATTCATAATACGCACGCCTGCGGTGGATTCCGGATGTGCCGTTTCGAACAGGGTCAAATTCCTGATCGCTCCTACCACACCAATGTCGGCCGGAGGTGCCTGTTTGAGAAAATCGCCCATAATCTCCGGCTCCACCGTCCCATCAAGCTCATCAATGTACAGAGCGACAGTCCGTTGCCCGGGACCCACTTCTCGGGGCATAGATCCCACTATCCACTGGATGCCACCCACCACAAGGCTGGAAAGCAGCAGACCTGCATTGCCGTGTTCCTGACGCGGTACCCTGACAGCTAAAATCATCTTGTTTGCGATCACATCTTTGAGCGTAATCGCACTGTTGCCGCCGCAAAATAATGATCCAATCTTTTCATCGCGTAGCGCCGGTTCAATAACGTTCAAGATTGGCTCAATGCGATTCTGCCAATGTTCAGTGAGAGAAAGTCTTGTGTAGTTTTCCCAGGAAGCAAGCAATGTCTCGAACTGCTCTACGTCCTCCCTCTGAGCCACCTGCTCGATCAACTTCTCACGAGTTTGAGCGTCACACAAGAGCGACGGAAGTTGGTCCAGCGTTTTGCCGGCGAGCATTAGCAGTATCAGACAATTTCGCAGGATTGCCTCTGTATGCTGGCTCCAGTTCTCAGGGTCGATACCTCTAAAGCAGCGCATAATGGCTGTAACGGCTAACTGACTATCCGCCGGGCAATCAATCGGGTTAAACCGCATTGTTCCGTCTAACGA
This sequence comes from Candidatus Obscuribacterales bacterium, assembly GCA_021732565.1. GTDB lineage: Bacteria > Cyanobacteriota > Vampirovibrionia > Obscuribacterales > Obscuribacteraceae > JAKFUT01. Next base: position 8,140 of record JAKFUT010000126.1, on the reverse strand, counting down.
TGGATCAATGATGGCCATCCTTCGGGTAATCTTCTCTTTGTCCGGGTGCTCCTTCATGCCCGCAAGAACTCCGTCGACGAAAGTTCCATCAGTATCGACCATAACTACGGCACGGTCGCCGGATTCGATATCATGCATGCACATGTTGATCATCAACTGCGATTTGCCCGTCGCCTCATTGCCCACGACGAGCAGGTGCGGGTTTCTCCTTCTCATTTCCGGAGACAATGAGCAAGAAAGTAAACGATTTCCGTCTTCGTCGTCTCGTGTATGAATACCCACCGGGGCGCCTCCTCGACGAGCCGGTTTGCTCAGATCACCGGAGAGGAAATAAGCAGGTTCCTTGGGTTCCCAGATTAGAGCTCTCTCCTTCGGTTTCAGCTCCTCCCGCCCCCTGAAGAGCGAACCGATGCGCTGATAATCATTTAAGAGAGCCTCGATTTCCGGCTGACCTTCAAGACGTTCTCGAAGCCAAGCCCGAAGATCAATGGAAGAAGGAGGTTCCGCCTCCCGATAGGCGTGCACCAGAAATGCGTCCCACTCTTGCTGACCGGCTCGATTTTGCCGGCGTTCATCACAAAACTGGTTCAGGTGCTTGAGTACTGTTTCGCTTAGCATCTGGTCTTCCATATTACTACTGCATCACCTTCTCTCAGCCAAGCCTACCTGTATCGGTATTACAAGATGCTCCCGCGCCAAGGAAGAGAAGTATTCTACCGCGTGTCGGGCGCTGGCGGACATCTGCGTTTCAATGTCCAGGGCTTAATCACGATCATCGAGGCTGAAGGTCCAGGCTGGACCGTCTTTCAGAAGGAGTTCCCGGGGGGAACACCTGAGAACTCCTTCTTGAAGAGCCGTTGGCATCAGTCGACCTGTTGGTTTCCCTATGCCTGGAACTTTAGCAAGTGATAGGTGGTGTCTCTGGCGCAACCACCATTCTTCATTGTTATTCCGGGCTTAGCGAAGCAAAATCCTGCCCGGGGCGTCCTGCCCGCGAGAAGTGAACGAACGTTGTGTGAACCGGCAAAACCTGCCAGCAGTCGAATTTCTTGCTCTCTGCGCGGTGCAGTTGGCGAAACAATAATGGCGGCGAGCTAAACGAGATCTCGTCTTGAATTGAAGGAAACAAGTTCGTAATTGCCCCGCTGATCGCGCATCATTCCCTTCACATTCTCGGAACTTGGTTGAAAGCATGGAGCCGTATATCCATACTAACTCGGGAGGTTGACTGTGCCTGGCGTCTGGATCGGTTCAAGCGATATTTGTCGCTCTATATCAAATGTGTCCCGGTAGGGACTTACGCGCAGCTCTCATTTGCTTGCCGGAGAAAATTCCATGCCAAATCTAACCGCAGACAGACAGACGCTCGATTCACGCACCAACCGCGGGGACGACTTGCTCAACGAGATTGTTCGCTCTCAGCAGAAAGGCGACGACGAACGATTGTGTTTGCTCAGCATCATGCCGGAACGGCTGATCGCACCAACCGATCGCCGGCCCGCACCAAGCGTCACCTCAGAAGGTCGCGATCTGGAACAGTTGTTGCAGCGACAGCACAACCCTTCCGCCGCCGAGCAAAAGAGTTTCCACGAGAATGTGGAAGCTTTTCTTCGTTGTTCATTGAGCGTCGATGAGAAACGAAATACGCTTAGAGGACTACGTGATATTCTCGATAGCAAGAGCACCATATTCAGTGCAGAAGAGCGATCTAAGATTGCCCAACAAGCGTTGAGGCAAGCAGCAGATCCAGCTAGTGTGTCACAGGGAGACAATCGAACGTGCTCGGTGACCTCGTTGGAGAATGTTTTATATCGTTCCCACCCGTCTGCTGTAGTCCAATTACTGGCAAAAGCTGTTAATACGGGCAAATTCATCACCCCGGACAAGACCGTTATTGAGCCTGACAAAGCATCCCTCAAAGCAGACGAGGAAGGCTTGAGGAATCCAACGAAGGATGGTGAACGAAGCCATGCCAGCCAATTGTTTCAAGTATTCGCGATCAATAGTTACTGGAGCCGGCAGAATAAGGGACCGGACGGCACGCCCGTGCCTGCCGGAAAAATACAGTATCGGCACAATTACAGTGAAGGCAAAGAAACGTTAGACGAATGCCTGCTCGATACTTCCAAGACACCACCGGTGGTGCTCAAAGCAACCGACGGTACTGCCTGCCGCAGTCCTAAGTTAGGAGTGGATGAACTGCCGGACGTATATAAACAAATTACCGGACTGACACCCACAGTGCTCTGCGTTCGTTATGGCGAAAAGTCGGGGTTGGAGAAAGGCATTCGCACAGTAAGCTCGTTGCCGGAGCTTGAGAACTTTTTGGCGACCAACAAAAATCAGCCCCTAATTTTCAAGGTGGATTCTCACTTGCTCACTGACAAGAACGTGGATGCAAGAACAGAGTCCACCACAGGACACGATGTTGTCATTGCCGGTTATGACAGTCGAAAGAGACGCGTGCAAGTCGACAACTCCTGGAGTAATTCTTCCGATCATCTTGACCGGCCAGGCCACGGTAAGGCATTGTCTTTAGAGAGCTTGATGAAATCAATGAATCCACCCCGGGGGTTCCGCAAAGAATAGATTTCAATTCTCGCCTCAAGCGAGCATCTTCATACAATCGACACCGTTGCTGTGCTCTGACCCGACCAGTGAGAGTCTGGAGAAAAACGACCACCATTGATCCATGGGATTTCGTTCGACCTCGGACCGCATCAAATCCATGCGGAGTTGTTTCTCAGGGGTCCCCATCGTGAGAGCTCTGGCCAGATTTTCCACCACGAGATCCGGCTGCAAAGGATTTGCATTGAGAGCATAGCTACCAAGCTCGTGCCAGGCGCCCGCTCCCGATGACAATAGCAGTACTCCCGGCTCGGCATTTTGACAGGCGACAAACTCCTTCGCCGTCAGGTTCAGTCCGTCACGCACCGGGTTGACGAGCATCACGGCTGCCCGCTGGTAAAGTGAAGCCAGTTGCGCGGAAGAAAGAGGCTTGTCCAACCAATAAATTGGTTCCCAACTATCAGTCTTCCATGCATTATTAACGCAGTTAAATTGTTCTTGGCATTCTCTCCAATACTCGTCGAACGCAGCTAAACCTGGTCGCGTTCGGCCACAGACTTGTACAAAGGTAACTTTGCCGATCATTTCAGGATATCGTTGAAAGAACCGGTCAACTATTCTCATACGCTCTGCCACGGATTTCGTGTAATCGACCCGATCGACACTCAACACGAACCTATTTGTCACGGTTGACGGCAGAACTACATTTACCGGAGCTGTTGCCAGATTCGCCCAGTGATCGGTGTTGATACCCAGCGGTTGTACAACAATTTTCGTATTCGACCCCTGACTGAGTTCTTGAAGAAGCGGACCTCGCCGGTTCCCCTCAATACGACGGCGAGCAAAGTCAACTTTGTCCAACCGAATGCGACTGACCCTCATGCCGGAGGCATCAGTGGAATAATCCGGTAGACATTGCCACACGAATTGCAGAAAATTCTGCGCATATTCTCTGGCATGAAAGCCCAAAATATCAGCACGCAAAAGACTTCGGGCAATCTCGGCTAGCGGACATATAAATTCAGGTGGTACATTCTTCGGCCAGGGAATGTGCCAGAAAACTTCGCTTGCACCGCCCAGAAGATTCAAGAATCTTGGAAGAATTGCCAACTGATAATCTTGGACAAAATATCGATTTTCGCTTTTGTGCTCATGTGCAATATGATCGGCAAAACGAATGTTGAATTCACGATAGAGGTCTCTGTCGCCAGCATTGAATGTCGCATACTGCGGTAGATCGTGCATCAGCGGCCAGAGAAAGTCGTTGCAATATCGGTAGTGCCCGGAGACCAATTCCTCCGGTAATTTTTTTACAAACATGCCAGAGCGATATTCACTTGACAGTCGTTCTATTGTGTTGTTGGCGAGAAACCACCAGTGCGATTGAATATGGGATTGATTTCGCCATCCGATCTCAAGCGCGGAAGAGACACCACCGGCAGCTCCAGGGCCGCGATAAGACACAACATCCATCGTCATCGGAATTCTCCAATACCTACTTAATTTGGACCTTCAGCTGCATTGCCCTCAACGGGTAAAACAGACCGTCCTGAGCCCTAAGCTCTGAACCGGTGATTCCTTGGAAATATCGTTGTTTTGCCAAATCGTTGTTGTGCAAACAAAGGCCGAATGTTCTGTTCCACATTACCGCATGTGCGGTAAACAACATTGTTAGAGAGTACCGAGCGGCGCAGGCGTGGTAAGGTTTGAATGCTCCTGAATCCCGCTAAATATGGCGCTCCGGCTTCAACAGACCGTGCTTTCATTAGGGGTTCACCATATATGACACCAGTGGTTGCACTAGTAATGGAGGCATGTCGACTTTCTGTAGTACAGATTATTCTTGAATGCAATCTTTCCGACAGCGCAAAGTCAATTCAACCTATAACGTAAACAACAACGACCATTTGCGTCGGCGTTCGGAAGATGAACTTCTGAAGCGTTGCACTAGAGCAGTCGTGCAACCGAGGCGGAGCCCGTATGTATGCACGACTGTTTAATGTGACGTCTTTCCACATAGTGAAGTTCCCCGTAGCACATGCAAAGTTTTGCTCTTGCCATAACTGACTTGTTAGGGGGAGTTCTGCAGCCAGGAGTGGTGGGACGCACTCTGAAGTGTCACCTGTCAAAATATGCGTGAAACGCATATTTTCTTACAATCCAATCTCGCTATTTTCTCAAATCCAGGCGTTTTCGGGATTCGGTTGCTAAGGGAAGATATGCATCTCGCGCATAAAATCATAGGCGGATTGCAATCCACCCCTGTAGGCGTGGCATGGTTGGGAAAGGAACTTCGTTCGAGGGATCCGGTGCGGAGAAATTGCAGTGACAATGTTCTACCGTTGAAAGACTGCCATTGCGGAATTATTGTGGTTGTCCGGTGGGATGTATCATCCGCTCAAGTCAATTCCCCGACATTCACAGCAGTCACCGGATAGACACGTATCTAGCTGCCTGGAGGCTTCTGCATTACGAAGACTGCCACAGCAGCAACACATGCAATGGCAAATACGACGATGGTGGCTACTACCGCCGGACGCCGTGACCGAGTAGGAACATCACCGGCCAGAGCCCGGCGCAGTTCTTGCATCGACTGAAACCGGTTGCCGGGATTTCTGTCTAAACAGCGAAAAACAATTTGTTCCAACTTCTCTGACATTTGCATGTTCGGATTAGCTTTACTGATCTTCTGCGGTTTCTCAGAGTGCTTGCGAATTAGTTCAGGTAAGTTGCGCGCCTGAAATGCATTCTTTCCTGTAAATGTTCGATACATGAGGCAACCAAGTGCGAAGATATCGCTGCGTGCATCAGCAGCCTTACCTTTGCATTGTTCTGGACTCAAATACAACAGCGTTCCCACTGCTACTCCGGCCTCGGTTAGCTCCATCACCTGGCTGTTCTCTTCCTGAAATGGTTTTGCAAGCCCGAAATCTAAAAGTTTCGTCAGCGGTTTTCGGATGTCGCCGGTAAGCATCACGGTGGAAGGTTTCACATTACGATGGACCACACTGGCCCCGTGAGCTGCAGAGAGGGCGTCGCAAATCTGTAGAAACACAGGTATTGCCCATTCCGGCGGCTGCGGTCCGACGCGAGTCAGATAACTTTCAAGATCTTGTCCGATAACATGTTCCATCACAATGAACGGGTTTGTGCGTTGGTTCAACCGACAGTCAAGTAGCCGGCAGATTCCAGGGTGATCCAGTTTGCTTACTATATTGGCTTCACGCTGAAATCGCTTGTACACGCCCTCGTTACAGTCAGCGAGCACCTTTACCGAACAAAGTTGACCGGAGTTTATGTCCCTGGCTGTATAGATGAGCGTACGCCCCTCTCCGGTTAGCACACAGAGAATTTCGTATCGATTTCCTAAGACTGTTCCGGCCGGCAGCATAGTTGTTCCACTTCCCCCTATTGAGATTCTACCTTTCTTTACAGCTTTCCATTCACCGGCCTTGCTTTCGTCTACAGTTTTTAGCTTCATTACAAGCCCAATCTACCGCACACTTCAGTTGAATGCGCAGCGGCGGTTTTCTAATTAAAGATTGTGCTAGCATCTGATAAAACTGGCTTCATTGTTGGTGCCTCGGACAATTACAAAGTGGGGAGTTCTCCTGGTTCAGTGCAAAGGCGTTCCCTCACTCGATGGTCGGGAAATCAAAGATAGAACTGTTTCCTGGCACTTTGAGGCCCGCTCGGGCTAAGACTTTCAAAGCGCTTTGGCGAGCCACTTCTGAACTCGAACCTGCTTAGCAACTCACTGTGCAAGGTTGCAGAAGGAAACGGCAAAAGCGGCCGCACATCCACGTTGGTCTCTTGCGCGGTAACATTAGGCTGTTGTCGGGAGACGAACATGTTCTTGAGCTTAAAGTTACCCAATAAACAAAATTCCGTTTCGAAGGTTTCAAATGGTGGCAGATCGACAAGCCAAATGAGACTGATAGGCAGATTGTTAGCCCTCACCACCGGAGGCCTGATACTCTCGGCTCCGCTAAGAGCTGAAGATAACGGGGGGAGCAAGGGGCTGCTGCGAGAACAACAGAAACCGCAAGCCAGCCAGCCATCCGCCCCTGAGTCAACTCCATCTCCGCCATTGAGCGGGGCGGCGGTTTTGAACAAATTCCCCGATCCCAATTTGGAATTATCGCCGGCAGACGTTGACACTGTCGAGCAGCCAGCGGCGGCGACTTCCAACGACAAGCTCAGCGCCATAATTGGTAAGGCTGCACCAACGGAGTGGGAACGACTCACTAAGCTAGGCAATGACGCGTTTAGCCAGGCACTTTACGCTGATGCTGAGAAAACCTACATGGCGTCTATTCGAGAACTTAAGAAAACAAATCTCAAGGACGAGCGTCTGGCGAAATCGCGAAACAACCTCGGCTCAGCTTATTTGCGAGAAGGGAAATATCAAGACGCCAAAGAGGCATTTCAACTGGCAGATACGACCATTCGAGAACTAGGAAAAACGGAGTCTCTGGAGGAGGCCCGTGCTTTAACCGGTCTGGCTGCGGTCAATAAGCAGACCGGTCAGATGTCCAAAGCAGAGGAGCTTTTGAAATCCGCGTTAAAGATAAGGCAAAAGGCAGAGGGAGCAGATTCGCAAGGAGTGGCGCAGTGTCTTCTCGACCTTGCAGACCTTTATCGCAAGCAGAAGCTGTTTTCAGAAGCAGACCCGGTTTATCAACTCTCGCTCGAAACGTTAAATAAAGCGCCCGACGTTGCTGAATTATCAAAAGCGTACTTTCTTGATCGCACCGGGCAATTTTTTCAAGATCAAGGAAAGATGCCGGAGGCCAAACGTTGTTTTGAAGCTTCATTGACGATTAAAGATAAATTCAGCGTGATGTATACCCCGGTAAATCCTCGTAAACGAGGATTAGTTTACTATCGCTGCCTGACAGGGGCTCCTAATGCAGCAAAAGTGCTGAATCGCGGTGTCGAAATCGAGGCGTTATACGTTAAAGATGTGACTTGCGTAGCTACATTGGCGACGCAAGTCCTTGGTCGGGATTGGGCATTGCTCAAAGGTGAGGTAACGCTGCTCAACAGGGGCAAAACTGCCATCTCTGCGCTGCCTGAACAACCAGCACTGTTCCTTGAGATTCCACGCGAACAAGTACTGACGCCTCTCAGCTCCGAAGCGATTGCCACCGAACTCGGTGCACGGGGAAGATTGCTCGCTGATCGAATCATGCATTCGGCGGATTTTGCCTTCATGCTCGAGAACCACACAGTGAGCACCACAACTGTAGCGCCGGTGGGACCGGTCTTCAACACAATAACGAACTGGACCAGCGTCACGCCCGATTGGCAAGCCCGTGCCAGAGCTCGTAACGAAGCGATAATGGCCCTATCTGGAACGCTATCCGAAGGTCAGTCTGTCGTTCGAACAAAACCGGCAGAAACAACAATAGGCCCGGGAGAAACAGCAACCTTCGATATTTTCTTCCCCTACAAAAGATTCGAGGCAGCTACGCTGAGATTTCTTGTGGGCAACACAGTTTTGGAGTTTCCCTTCGGCGAGAAAGGTTGATCATGCCTCAGCGAAGTCTTCGAGCACTGTGCATAATGC
>JAKFUT010000072.1 GCA_021732565.1 Candidatus Obscuribacterales bacterium | reverse complement strand
AAAATGCTTATTAGTTGTCATTCTCGAAGTTAAGGACAATCTGAGAAATCCTCTTTCCACTCTCGTTTGATCAGTTTGCAAGAATTCGTTCGCAAATTGAGTAAGAAGTAAAATGTAAACGGCCCGCCTGAACCGTGTCCAGTCTGCTTAATTTCTATAGCCGTTGCGCTTATCCATTTGCTTGCATAGGTGTAGACGTGATCGCATTTTAGAATTCTACGGACGTCTCTTGAGTCTTCTACTCCGCATTTATCCGCGAGATTAACGGGATGCTTCAAATCACGCACGCGATACAAATATAGAGATGCTACATTGCTACCCTCCCAGTCGTTTAGTACGAAAGCGCTGCTGTCAGGTGACCACAGAATCTGAGCAATACGGTTATAGGTGCCAACGCCCGGTACATGCCAGAGTAATTGATGCACATTCAAAGCAAGTCTCTTTTTCTGTCCTTTCCACAGAAAGAAAAGGATATGGTTTGGATAATTTATGTTGCCTTCTGGATAGTCGAAATTCTTGATTGTATACAAACCATTGGGTGATTTTATTTCAGATATCTTTCCCGGAAAGGTAACAGAGTCAGCTGCTGAGGCTACAATGGCGTGCAGAAGTAAGACCATGAAAAGCAATAGCTTTGTTGAGCCTACAGGCTTACTACTCAAAAGCGTCTGCATCTCATCGAGCCAAGCAAGGAATTTCACAAGAGGTTCTCTCCGTCTATTGAGGGAACAAAGTGATGTTGCGTGCATTGTGTGTGTACCTGTGGAAGTAAGTCCCATTAGGAACAACATGCCCACGAAGCAACGGTGAGATCAGGAGCACATCAGCGTCAGAAACTGGCTGGCCGGAAAACTTGAGCGCACGAACGATCTTCTCAATCTCCATCGTATTCCAAACCAACACTGCATTGCAAGCCAGACTAAGACAAGAAGCCTTGTTCATTATTTGGTCATAATCCCCTGTCTTTAACACGCCTTGGTTGGCGAAGCACAATGCTTTCACAAGATCATGCCTTGATTCCCCGCGATTAAGTTGACGCTGAATCTTGCTTCGTAGCTCTGGATCAGTGATGTATTTCAAGATGAAAATTGATTTGACAATCCGTCCAAGTGCTTTGACCGCCTTAGCGAGCCTATCCTGTGGTGAAGCATTCGTTAGACGTTGTAAGACGACATGGGCAGGAGAGACCTTGTTCTTTAGGCTGGCGGCGACCCTAACCAGTTCGTCCCACTGCTCGCGAATAAGCTCCAGGTCAGCGAATCCGGAGAACATCGATTTAAGATCGCCGACATCTATGGAACGGTCAATTCGATAAAGATGTTGGTCCGGTAAGTCCTTCAATCGATGCTGAAATGCAAAGCCAAGCAGATAACACAGAGCAAACAGTTGTTCGGTATAGCCATGCGTGTCGGTCGTGTGTTCTTTCGGCTGAAGCTGCGTATTATTGTTCAGCAGCCCGTCGAGAACGTACATAGCTTCTCTGGGAGCACATGAAATTGCTTGCGTGCTAAAGACGCTGTATTGATCGGAAATGTGCGTATAAATGGTAATGGCCTTGTCGTAGTAACCAAAATATCGGGGATAAACTGAAGCCAGCAAGGAGCTGCGCTCGACACCGAACCTTTGTCCATCGGAGGAAGATAGCTTGCCGCTTCCGTACAAAGTGCTGAGTGGCAATTGATGATGACAATTTACCAGCACCGCATTGGCAGCCTTCTGTGTTTCATCGCCAAAATACCATTGATTTACGTGCTGGATCATGTCCGGCGTAAGCCCGTCAACACTATTTGCCATGCCAGTTATTCCGAGATTAGTCGCATGAGCAATGATGTTGGCAAGCACGGTCAGGTAAAGGTTTCCAGCCTTAGGTTTGTATCCTCCGAGTGGACGGAACTCGGCAGTAAAATGACATTTGCCATCCACTTCTTGCAGCAAATCTTCTATTTTTATCGGAGGCATAAGCGATTCGATTGCATGAAGCAAGGCTTCAGCGCTGTCCGGAATTGGCAGCTCATCGCGCTGTTTCAGCTTTATATCGCCATCATAAATTGTGGCAAACGGATTGTTTTCTAGTCCGTCCTTCAATACAAAAAACACATCGCGAAACTCTTGCTTTAGATTCTCGAAGACGACGTCTACTTCAGAGGGCAAGGACAAAGCAGCGTACGCACTTTTCTTTTCTGTCTCCCATTGCTCTTCGTCATATACAAGATTCCAGAAGGACACATGCTTGCGGCTCCGTGCTAGAAAAAGATCGCCAGAGCGCAGAGCATCGCGAATCTTGACACCAAGCGCGATTTCCCACACTCTGCGATCCATTGAATCATCTGACTTGTAAGCGGCTGGCTTCCAGTCTGACGGAATGAAAAAATGAGTTGGGTCAAATGGGAAATTCGTATGACCAGAGTTGACCTGCCGGCAGAGTTCTACGGCTTCCATCAACTTTTGAGAACCTGCAGAGCTTTCCAAGTTTAAGCCAATAAATTTTGGAAAATAACGGTGAAATGCTTGGTAATGATTGCAGAGATTATCTACGAGACCTCGTTCCTCCAGGCGGAGTAAATCGCGGCAATCAGCCACAGAATCTCTGAGTGGGCGCTCACCAATTTGCTCAAAAACTATTTTCACACGTGAGGTTTGGTCAATGTTTGAGTCAAGAATGATATCGCTAGCGTCTAGGACGATAGCGAATCCTGCTCTCGCTTTTCTTCTGTATTCCTTGAGCTTTGTTTCGTGTTTGTTCTTGCAGACTCTCAGCAGGTCGGTAATATATTTGTCATGCATGTCTACCAGGTGGTCCAGAAGCGTTTTGCGAATTTCAACAAGGAAGCAGAATGTAAGCGCGTATTTCTTACTGTCTACCATACCTCGCAAAGCTCCTGCATCATATTTCTTCGTCATTTGAGCCAGATGCTTTTGCATGGCTGGGTCAATGCCGGTGTCTTCCACGTCTCCCAGAATAGAATCAACCAACTCAAACCGGTCTATGTACGAGAGTATCTGTTTTGCATTTGGTTTTGGCGGATATTCCTTCAATCGGAAAAGCTCGCTTTTATCTCCAGACATGGACGTTTTGAGCAATTTGTCTAACTCTTTTTTGAACTGCTTTGAAAGACGGGCGGAGATTTTTTCGAAGTATTCTTCCTTGGCATTTGCGGCCACTGATGACACTAATCGCTCAATTGTCGACGGAGCAGGTAGAATGACGTGCCATGCTTTCAGTACTTGTTCCGCCCTTTCAAACAGTTCCTTTGCAAGGACTCCTTCGAGCGCTCTTTCTGCTAACCAATCCACAAGCTCTTTTTCGATTCGGTCATCGAAAGCGCAATATTGCAAGTACTCGCGAATTCGCTGCTGGTGCTTATACTCTGTGGCTTCGCGATCTGGCTCCTCCAGCGCTAATAATGGTGAAAGATTCAGCTGTCGGCAGAAGTGATTGAGAATCCTGGTCGTCACTTTGGAATAGTTCTCTAGGAATCGGCCGTGCTTGCGCAGCACACAAAGTTGAACGGCAACGCGGATACGATTGGAATCTCCCCGGCATTGCCGCACCTGGATCAGATCATCAGAAGAAAGCGTCCACTCCCTGGCTAATTCATCATCAGTAGGATCCGCCGGCAAGCTCATACCACGCGGACGCTTCTTGCCTGAGGAAACCCGGCTGTCCGAATCACTCTCCTGCATTGTCTGCTGTCCTCTTATTAGTATTTCAAAAGGCTTATGGCTCGGTGCTTATCGGCTGGATCGACTGCCAGATAATCTTGCAGCTGACCCAAGTGAGAGTGTCCGGAAATCTCTTGAATTGTTCTTAGTGGAACTCCGGCCCTGCTCATGTTAGTCAGGCAAGTGCGCCGCATGGAATGAGTCGACGCGTCTTCCAACCGCAACCGATCGAAGACATCACGCAAAATGTCGTGAGCGCGGTCGCGGCAGAGATGACCAGATGCAGAATCCTCTGAGGGAAATAGCCAGCCACCGGGGACTGCACTCTTTTGATAAGCCATTAGCTTTTCTCTAAGCTTAGGATGTATAGGAATTTCGCTGTATACAGTGCTCTTCTTTTTAAGCCGAATCACTTTGAGCACATTTCTTACGCCACCGGATGTGGTGTATAGCTGAGCCCATTTGAGTCCAATGATCTCGCCGACTCGCATGCCGGTGTAAATTCCCAGGGCAAACAATGTGCGATCGCGCTGGTTCTTGAGAATCTTGAAAATATCTGAGATCTCTTGAGAAGTGAGTATTTTGGCCCGTCCAGGCATAGCGACAAAATCTCCGAAAAAGAATAATTTGTCGATCCTAGGCGCCCTAAAGTTGGGACGAAAGGTGAAAAGGCTCATGTGTGCCGGAATTTATTAGCGACAGAACGGATAGTTTGTCGCCTTCTCGACATCCGTTTATTCTTTCACTGTTACACGCTGCCAAGATTCGTAAACGGGGCGCGCGGAAAAATACTCTAAGGACGGTTGGCAAGTAGCGCTTACAGTATTTTTTCGCACTGGCTGTTTTTGCAAAAATGCCGATCCGTGACTTTTTGCTGCTCTAGGATTGACAACTATTGCGGATTTCGGGCAAGAGTAGGTCAAAAATTGCCATTTTTGCGCCTGTAAATCCAGACATTACAAGAGTTTCGAGCTTAGAGTATTTTTTCGCAGCTCTACTGCCGGCGAGCCACTCAGTAAGACGCTTGCAAATCCTGAGTATTTCAACATCGACGAACCTGCAGCCAAGATGGACGAATGAAACATAACGTTCTCTTATCAGATCATGCTCCAACTGCAGATGCCGGTTCTCTGGAAACGAAGCCTGCCGCAGCGCCAAACATAGCGATTATAGCGATACAGGTTAGCATTGCTCCATCAAGCGCAAGCGTCGCCCATGCGGAATTGCATCGCGGTGAAAACAGAATCAAAGCGAAGTCTGCAATTAGCGCAAAGAAGTTTACGCAGAGCAAAGGAAAACTCACGAACACAGCCGATTGAACGACCTGTACTACTCTGCTAGGTCTTACGAATCGGACAAACAACAAGTTTGCGATGAAGACCCCTACCAAGCTCAAAAGCGTGTCCGCTCGAAAAGTTATCTGGCTACTAGGATCGACAACCAACAGGCAAAAACTGGGTAGGCAATAGAAGGCCGCACAGGCAACGGCTTTTTCAACGAGTTTCGTTCGAAGACAATGGTCTCGGGTGAGCTTTCCTAAACCAAAGAGCAAAATCATTAAGAGTGCCCCAATGACTGAGAATACGACTGCATACCGAGTAGCGAGTTCTACCACTTGAATCGTCATTACAACAATCAGTGGCAACGCTGCGCAAACTGCAGACCATCCGCATTTTCTTTGCGTTAACAGACCCGCGAACAATCCATATGCCGCCGGCATCGCGGTGCACCAGTTGGTCGCAAGGTTAAATAGAATAATGCCATGACCAAAACCAGTGGACTGATAACCTATCAATGAAGCCGCTTCTTGTCCCCACGCACCCTCAAATGCAATAAATGACCCTGTCCCGGCCGCCAAAAGAATGCTAGCCAGCAGTTGTGGCAATGCCAACCATTCTCTAATGGGCAAAATTTTCATCAGGACACTACTCGCCTATACTTCAATCATCATACCGAAAATGAACCGGACCGGCTATCCTGGGACTTATGGAAACGCCAAAGAAACGACTAGCCAAAATATTTCCTGGTCTGGTAATCGCTGCCGTGGTATCAATCGAGTTTGTGTTGCTGTTCTGTATGGCGGAAGAACAAAACCGATTACAATTAAGAAGAATTCCGGAAGCAGCCGTGCTCAGAGCGCTCCAGTTATACTGGCACAAGCATGCGACATACCCATACCGCCAAGATGATGATTTCAACGCGATTCTTCAAGTGACCGCGAAAGAATCTTCGATACCTATTCCGAACGATCATGGTTGGATCATTTTTCATGAGGTCCGATCTGAATTTGACGCAGCTCAACTTGCTAAGCATCCGCTTCCAAACCAGCTCGTATATTGCGTCATGAAGGTCAATGGCAAAGTCTCTTACCTATTATTTTGCTCGAACTATCAAAAAAAGGTTTTGTACATTCACCGAGGAGTCGAGGGGAAGGACATTTTGGAGCGCCCTCATCGTACTCAATGAAACATACTGGCGATTATGCGACGTTCTCGTCGACCGACCAGATGTATTGTCTTGATATGATGAGACTACCGAGACGATTTCAGGATTTCGAAGGGTCTTCTTTGTCGCGGAGTTAATCGAGTGCGAGTTTAGCAATGACCGAAGAATCGAGAAACAAGCGGTACTTTGTTCCCCTTAAAGCAGTGCGTCCCTTGCTAGAAGTCGTACAACCGTTAGATAAGAATGAATGGGAGAATCTGCGAGGCTATCTCAGAAGCCTCCTTAACGATCCAGCTGATACATACCTGCTGCTGGAAAGGTTCTATGCCTTCGCATCCGCTGTGGACAGCATAGCCTATAGAAAGGGCGAAGACCAGCAGCAGCAGGCGCGAGAAATCATCTTTGAAATTGCGAGAAGATATGGTCCGAAGAAAGATGGTGACGGTTCGCTTGTACCCGTGGGAGGTCCCAAGACTCCGCCGCCACTAATATCCGGAGCGGAACTAGAGTTGCCTGATGTTGACCTGGACAATTTGTTTTCGGAGGACGGGCAACCATGAAATATGCCGTTGGTTCTTTGCTATCTTCGAGGCGCCGAATGCAACATAAGATGTGTTATGCGACATACTGATCTAACGATTGTATTCAGCAAATACATTACCAGAGCGAAGAAGACGCAGCCGATTAAGCCCGTTCTGCGCATTCCAGTTGTAGACCGCGACTTGAGAGCCAAGCGCTTCGTCTTCCATGGGCAATCTCTCCGGCATGTCTTCGGGGCGTCCCCAAAGAAGAGCAATCCACTCAGCGCTAGTCCTTGCCTCCTGGTGCAACCGTTCAAGAAGCCAAAGTGGCTTGCTCTTGAGCAGGATGGGATCGACTAGCCCAATGTGCGTCATACCTTGCTCGCGCACCAACAAGAGTTCGTAAGGTGAAGTGTTCAGAACGAACATCTTGCGATGAATTGACCAACCAATGTCCGTAGCGAAATTCAACAGTAGTGACATGCGATGAAAAAAACGCTCTTCACGATCAGGACCGCCCGACACCATTCCCGGCACGGCATCCATAAAATTGACGTTGTTGATTAACCAATCGAACTGTTGGTGAAGATATGCCTTTACCGCATCGTCTGATTGCGCAACTTCCGCAAATAGTTCCGCTCTCCCGTCTATGATCGATACGACGTCTTCGATATCATGGCTCATCAAAAAGTCGTTTTTTCCTCTATCAGCAAACGCTTCCAGTTTTGTACAAATGAACAGCGGCGCAGAAATGATCCGGATGAGTGTTCCCTCGAGATTCATTTCAGTTGCAGACTCGGTAACAACCGGATACCATCTGTTATTGAAGCCGAGGATGGTTTCGTCCGTCGGCATAACATCAACGATGATCTCGCCGACCTTGAACCGACAGTTGGGCCCGTCCATTACGTGCTTGAAATTTCTCGCTCGAAGCTGCTCTTGCAAGACCGCGTATTTCGCATAATTACCGACCGCGACAACTACATCAACATCGTCCGTCGGCCGCACATCTTCAATCGATGGATCTGTAATCAATATCCCGGCGACGCTGCCACCAACAAAGACAAACTTCGGTAACAGGTCGCCAAACTCTGTTGCAACTTGTTTAATGAGCTCGATGTGTAGCCGCCGTCTGTTCATTACTCGATAATCGCTCGTGAAGAATTTCGCAAGCGAGGCTCCGCTCTCTTGCTCGACCATCTCTTATAGCATCGATCAGCACTAGCAGTTCGTACAGTTTGGGATCGGCAATTGCGGCCTGGGGTGCGGACCGGTAGAGAGGCTCAAGCGCGTAACCCCGGACTGTACCCGTTGCATCCGGCCAGACGGGAGGATAAGTCTGTTCTGGCTCTGCAAAAAACTTGTCCAGGGGTGCTGCCGCGTAAGATGTAGGAAACCCGCGAACCAACGCGCCGCGCTTTGCCGGAAAAACGTAGCGAATTCCGTGGAGAAGGAACTCTTCCAGATTGCGTAATTTCGGAACTTGGCGGCGAGTGTCGAACAGATCCGATTCTTGCGCTCGTTTTAGGGCTTGATGGATTTCTGAGGTGCTCATGAACAATTCCCCCGCTAGCGAACGGAAAGTCCAGCCCTTGCCGGCTGTAAAAAGCTTCAGAAGAACTAGAATGTCTTGTGATTTAAGGCTCATAGAACCATTATGTTCTTTGTTCGCGAACAGAGAACATTAAATCTCAAGTTACTTGTAAAATGTAACTTACAAGCAACTTGAGTGGTTATCGGCATCCGTTCTGTAGGAAGGGGATTTCGAGCACTGTGAAACAAACGTTCTCTTATATGCCCTGCATATAGCCCCGCCAGTCGCGTCCTCACGGCCGTCACTGATCAAAAATCGCAGTCTCGGCTCTCGTGGTAAGAATATAAAACCCACGCCCGGTCGGTACAGGCGTGGGCTCTTTCGGTCACCGTGCACGTAGTTTACCGGCTGTTCAAAGTTGCCAACCAGAGACATAAACTCACAATACCAGCAGCGGCAAATTGCAAATTATTGGCAAAAACTGCGCATCCATTCTCCGGTCACATTGCCCGCGTCTACAAATTTTCACCACGGTAATTTTATTGCTCGCAGGGTGACTCTTTTCTTTTCGTCGGTAAAGTCTTCTTTCGCCGACGCCCGGGTTTTTCATACTCCCTGCCTGGCTTGACGCAAAGCGTCGTTTCCAAATCGAGTCGGAGAAGGTACTTGACGAGCTTCTCTACTGAAAATTTGTCTGTCGCCAGCGCGAATATCTCAGCGATACGCGGTTGCGATACACCAAGTATCTCTGCTGCTTCTCTCTGGCTCCATTCCCTTCGCAAAACCTCGGATTTGATTATCTTGATAAGCTGGAGACGCATGAGGAGGATCACCGCCTCATCTTCTGCATATCCGTTTCGCTTGAGAACTTTGAGGTGTTGTCCGAGATCCTGCATGGGACTTCTCTTTGAGTCAACGCTGAAACGGAGATTATACGACATTATGTATCACTTTCCACCGGTTGCATTCAGTGCTAGGCGCTTGTCAAGGGCGCGGGTGGAGTTCAGCAGGCGGTCAGAACATAAGTTCAAAGCGACCCTTATTTTAGGCGACGAGCTTTTCTGATTCTTCCGGGTCAATAAGATTGTGGCCAGCCGTTTATTACTGTTCCTCTTTATCCTGCCGGATCAACATTGTGGTGACATGTATGCGCGCACCATCGCTATCCTTCGTGTAGCAGGTGCAGTAGATGGACTGCGGATTGCTACTGCCGAACTTCAGAGGCTTGATTAGCAGGAGTCCTTGTACCGGCTTTGTGTTGAACGTTGAAATCATTTCTTCACCAGCGCTCCCTGCATATACATCCGGCTCTGGAGCCGATTGTGCCGTTAATATGCAGTGCATTCACCAATGGATACTTCGTTTGGGAACCCAACGAGCGCACCAGTCACCTTTATGGACCCGCTCTTGTCACGCGAGAAGCACAGCTTCTTTACGGTCAGCAGTTCTTTTCCAGTACTCTGGTATGTCCCGCTTATGTCATTTAAGCTTGCGCATAATACCGGAGCTGGCATGAGCATACCTATTGCTGTTGCGATAAACCATCTCATTGATCATTATCTCCGAAAGTGTCCGCTACTTGCTAATTTTGTCATAGTTGGGTCTGTTGATATCGCTGCCGCGGATGTCCTAAGGTAGACAAGCCGCTATTTTGTCTACTCACCGAGGGGAATACGGGTGGAACAGTGTGCTGAAAATGGATTCACTCTTGCCGCAAACGATGGATGGGAAATGCGATAACATTGGGGGTCCCTTATCAGGCTGCTGCGCGCACGGCGCATGTTGCTGTGCAGCTGTTACTGGATGACAAGATTGCTAAATAATTCGCCAAATTTTCCCAAATAGGTCGGCAAAATAATTCGCCCATTCGCAGCTAGCCATGAAACCCGGTGAGCTTTTTAGGACTTGAAAATAAGCCTTGGTGAAAGCTGTAATGCCGATAATTATAAGTATTTAGATCCCCGGTGAGATGCATTCCTACGTATTGACTTTCTGTTGTAGCTGTCCATGATTGATCATTGTCCTCCCTTATGGTGAGTGCTTTGGCAGTTGTTTCAACCAGAATTTTTGTTTCAACCAGAATTTTTCTTGCCTTAGTCGCTCTGGGTTTCCTCGGCTTCCTGATTGCGATGTACGTTAGCGAGGACTGCTGTGAGTACATCTTCCAACAGCAAACACGACAATGGGAACGGGCGCATCCTGGATATCACGTGTGGGGCGGGACTGCCCAACCAATCCATAATGTTGTGGAAAACATACGCTGTAACGGCATTGTCCGTTGTCTAACTTACGTGCTCACTTATGACGTCGATAAACCGTAAGCAAGGACACTGTCCGATCACCCAGATATGCGTCGTTCACTAAACATTTCAATCAGTTTACCTTCGTTATATCACTTTGGACAAGCTAGAATCCTCTCGCCAACTACTAAACTGTTGAAGAGAATTGTAGTGAGATTCGCTGCTCGAATGCTTGCTACCTCTTGTGCTGCCTAGCGCCCCCCCAGCTGCTTCGGCCGGACCCGCAAGCGATTCGATCCGCCATATATGGAAGTGCCCGGCCCTGACGAAGGCGAAGCTGAGAAATATAGACGGCATGTTCTCTGCAAGATCCGCGAACAAATAAGCATTATCCGGGTCTGGATGATTCCTCCTTATACTTACAAATAGCACCATCCGGAAGTGTTCTTTGATGCTCAGGATAGGCAGGTCTACTCTGACGGAGTCAGCTCCGTCCGCCGACTATTAACGCGTGCAAGAAACTGCAAATTTCAAAAAATGAAAAGCGAGACCGAAGCAAGATGGTTCTGTGTTGATATAAAGCTGTTGCGCTCTCCAAGAAGCCAATTCTCCGCCAAGTAGAACCATAATGGCGACTATAAGACGGCGGGCGAATCCGTTTGCCAGACTGGGAGTGTTTCTGATCTTGGTCGGACTATGCTTAGATCACATAGAGAGCAAGTCAGTGATTTTGTATGCAAGAAGCGAACGATAAATCATCTCAGACCCCATTGCGCGGCTTCACCGCCGGAATCACTACCGCCATTGGAATGTTCTCACTGGCCTTCTCCGTCGGGCTCCTTGTTCCTGAGGAAGCCTGTTATCCTGATAAACTCGGCGAGGCATTGCGCGTAGCCTTCAGCTTTACCGTTGTATTTTGTTGGCTACCAATACTCGTTGGGGGCTACTTCTCACGCTCCACTTGCACTTGTGAAAAGAAAGAACATGAAGCATAACCAGGAATATCGGTATGTGCGCTTTAATGGGGCAAACCGGCTATCGGAGCAAATCTCCTTCAAGTAAGCTTTTAGACGCGAGAGACAACGATATGCAGACACTAACATTTGTATTGGTCCGAAAAGATGGTTTCTCATGGTCGTGGCTTTTGTTTCCACGTTACTGCTTGTGCTGCTGAATCAGCGTGAATTTGTGCTTCTGAACACCGGTCTGCAAAATCACACTATTGAAAAGATCTCTATAGGCAGTGCGATCTGGAGTTTTTGGCTGAACGGCGTTCAGCACAATGTTCTTGTATTTCCTGCGGACTTGCAACGAACTTTTACTTTGGCTATAAGAAACGATGTCTCCGTAGAATACTACCAAGACTTCATTTACCAGTTTTTGCTTGCATGCTGCTTCCTCCCTTCTGCCTTTCTCCGCTATGTTCGACGTGGTAAGTCAAATTCATTCTCTTGGTACTTAGCACCACTTTGCGCACTCCTGGTCGTTGTTTCTCTCGGTTTGCGCTTGTCTTATCACACCTCGGATGCAGAGATAACTTTCAACTGCAACCGGGATTGTCCGCCTGGGCAACTGAAACGTGGCCGTTAAGTGGAGCTAAGCCGACCGTTCTGGTCTCTCATCTGCATGGGGTATTTATCTGCACTCACACAACGAGCACATGTGCCGGGCACGTTTGTGATGAACATTGCCGAGGACGCGATTTTCAGCCGGTCATGGTAGGTCCAGGGAATGACTATTTTCCCTTTTCTGTACTATCTATAGAACGCTGGTGAAACATAAGATGGACGGTGATACGACATTATGTATCACTTCCCATCGGTTGCAACAGCGGCCCATGGTGGAAAACCAACTGTGGCTTGGCTGCGCAGCGGGTTTGCGTATTATTAAGTCCCCGGGCATGCTGTAATCATTGCAGACCAAGAGATTACGGATATGCTGAGTCTGTATACGAGGGCTCGGGAAAAATTAGGCGGAATCCGTGAATGTTGACGGTCACTGGTTTTCCATGACCAGGGCATGACTTTTGCATGATATACCAGCTGAACCTTCGCTCGTATTATTAACGCATCGAAGAAACGCGGTGCGTTTCAAACAAAAGAGCTTGTACAGAGGTTAATGGCAATGCGTATTTCAAATATTATTACCCGCACCACCCTTGCTGCCGGAGCTGTCCTTGCTCTATCTATGCCCGCTCTTGCACAAGATGCATTTGACTCCACCGCCGACACCGGTAATCAAACCAACAACACCGGAAACTTTACCGGCGCACAAACTCAGCAAGGCGGAAGCACCAGCGCACCGGCACTACAGGGCGCCACCAACGGCACAATTGGACCTCAAGGCGCTGATGCCACAGTTATTCAAGGCGTGAATACTGCCGGCACGGTCCGTGTAAATAACCTGGCTAACTTGGAAGCACTACTCAACATTATTGCAAACGGTATGGAAATTCTCGGTATCGCCTGGGGCGGACCGACGATGATCTGGGGCTTCA
>JAKFUT010000059.1:2501-13001 GCA_021732565.1 Candidatus Obscuribacterales bacterium | reverse complement strand
GTGTACGTATCTGGCCACTTTACGCTGTATATCCCGACGCGATGCTTCTGGTACATTGTCTTCAACCGTTTTGAAAAGGTTTTGCACCGCCGGGTTAACTCTGGCGAGCGCTTTAGCCATATCTGGGGCGAGTGCTTGCAGCCCTACCAACACCTTTTGTTTGACGGCTTCTAGCTCCTCGTCTGCGCGTTTGATTCCTGCGTTGAAGTCGCTGCGAAGTTCATCAATTGCCTTCTTCTTGTCGGTTGCTTTCTCAAATTTCGCAACTGCCTCATCGATTATTTCGGAGGATGTTCGTGGCTTCTGTTCTGCAGGCTTTGCGTCAGCTTTGTCTCGTTCAGCCGGACGTTCTCGCGCTTGGGCTCGCAGGTCGCTTACTTCATCCAAGAACGCGCTTGATGCGGCTCCTTTTGCCTCTGTCAATTCGGTTGTTGAATCTAAACAAAGGGATTCCACCGGTAATCTAGCCATAACCTGCTCCTTATTGCGCTGGTACGCCACCTCCTACGCTAGGTCATCCGTTGCCAGGAGGCATCCGTAAGAACCCTAATGAGGCTTCGAATGGCTGTGTCCATCCAGCGAAAGGGTTCGCAATATTCCTACATGGCACAACTATCCGGTAATCACCCAATTCGCAGGTGTCTGCTCCGTCGCTGCCGGAAATAATACTGCTGAGCACGACTACGGACATGTGGCTTTACAAGCGACTGGAGGGGAATGTCCAATTACTGCCCTTTGCCAATTTGCGCGCAGTGACAACAAATTTCACTATCGGGCGGCCGGCGCGGTTTATAAGTCAATCCGCTGGGGCAATTACGATGTATGGCAGAACAAACACGACTGGAATCGAAGACAACTATCAAGTTCTGGCCCTCGCCCCAGGACTACAATGAATCTGTGCAATCACCAGAAGCGTGTTTTGCTGATAAGGAACTCCAGGGCGGAATTGCAGAAGCTGATACGCTGGGGCTGCCTCGGCCAGTAACTGGAGCATTTGCAAGCGTCTATAAGCTCAAGTGCGGCAAACGTGCATATGCGGTGCGCTGCTTTCTCCACAATGTCAACGATCAGCGCGAGCGCTACGAAATGATTTCGCGTTACGTCATGAATGATGACTTGCCCTATACCGTCACATTTGAATTTCAGGAAAGGGGAATCAAGGTAAACGGCGAATGGTTTCCTATCCTCAAGATGGAGTGGGTTGATGGGCTAACACTTGACCAATACATTGAGAAGAAGCTAGGTAATAAGTTTGAGTTGGCTCGCCTGAAGAACTCCTTTGTCGAGATGTGTGAAGATTTAGAAAAGGCTGGTATTGCCCACGGTGACTTGCAGCACGGAAACATTATGGTCCTACGAGGTGGACAACTGCGGCTTGTTGACTACGATGGAATGTTTGTGCCTGAGATGGTTGGTATGAAATCCAATGAGCTTGGTCACCGAAACTATCAACATCCTGCAAGGAAGGCTCAGCACTTTGGACCTTCGTTAGACAACATCTCGGCGTGGATCATCTTCGTGTCTCTTGCCGGGCTGACCGAGAGTAGCGACATCCGTGGAATGATTAAAGCGGGTAGTGATTGTTTGCTCCTGAAACAGCAAGATTTGGTTGATCCTGAGCGCTCTGAAATTTTTCAACTATTGGAGAATCATCGAAATTCCGACCTGCGGACCTATGCAAATTCATTGCGCTGGTTGCTCGAGTCTAAGCCAATGACTTCCCTGAAGCTTGGCAGTGTGTCACCCGGAGCGGCCCGCTCTAAGGTCAAACCGCCAATTCAAGCACAGACTTCGTCAGTTCAGCAAAGTGTCCCCCGCCCGACCGAAATAGAACTTGGCGACGACTGGTGTGGGACTTTTCTCAAAACGATGGGATGGCGCCGAGTTGAAGCGATTGAACCGGAGCTGCTTCTACCGGTGCCTCGGAAGGTATCGAACGACGGAAAGGACTATAAGGTTGACACAACAGAAGTAGCAATCTTAGTAGGTGTTTCGTGCTTGATTCTTTCGATCATTGCTCCGCTGATTTTCGGAATGTTCTTGAAGGGAGTTCAGGAAATGGCAGTTATACTGGGTTTCTTCGGAATTGCATTCTGTTTCATGCAAAACAATGAACAGAGAATCGTGTCTCGCGGAGTTGCCGTTCCCGGACGCATTGAGCGCTCATGGTCGAAACGAGTTGTTGTCGACGGTATTACGGAAACCCGAGAGGAGCTTTACTTTGTGGAAGTTGCGTATCCATGCCGGTTCGACGAGGTAGTCGGCTGGCGCAGAGAAACCGTTAAGGTAACCGCCGGGCAATGGTGTCGGCTTGCGGATGGCTCTCAAACCACGGTGGTGTATATGCCAAATTCGCCGGAAGATTTTGTTATCTATCAACTTTCAAAATGGAAAGCGTGCAAGTAAAAGTGAATGTCGATATCAGCAATGAACCTCCGCCATACTAGAGGGGGCACAAAATCCCTGATAATCTTCTCGCTGAGTGTTATCTGCTTCGCGCCGATGTTAACTGCTTTTGCCGAGGAGCGACCACCTGCGTCGGCCAGCGATACCAATACAATGGCTTTGTTGAAAGCCAGCGAAATAGCTAAGCAGGCCGTCGCGCTCTTGACCGACGGCGATGCTCAAGGTTCACTGACCATGTTTCGCCAAGCCATCGACTTAGATCCTGCCAACTATAGAGTGTTGGGATATTACGGATTGGCATTAATTTATGCCGGGCAGGAAGAGGATGCACTCCTGCAGTTCAAGAAAGGGTTAGAAGTACATCCCAAAGATCCCGGGTTACGGGTCTTATCAGGTGAGTGCTATCAATTGCTCGGGCGCACAGAAGAAGCTCTCGATGCTTTCAAGAGCATTCTTACTCTTAGTCCGGGAAGCAGTTTAGCCACGGACTTGCAGAAGGTCGTTGCCTCGGCGGAAGCGGAACTAAAAGACAAACAAAATGATCCAGCCGTATCGGGCAAGGATGACTATCTTTATCTCACTACCCGACACGGAGCCGTAAGATGGACGCCATCAGCGATGCCATTGAAAGTTTGTATTACTGCTCCCGTGGTCGATTCCTCCAGCGCTGCAACTGCCAGTGCCTCGTATCGAGCTGGCTTTGTCGTAATTTTGAAACAAGCGTTTGAAGAGTGGGCTACCGCATCGGGGGAACATGTAAGCTTCGACTTTGTAGATGAACCTGATAAGGCACAAATAGTGTGCGCCTGGCAGGATCGACCAATATCGGGAGCGGTGGCAACAGAAGCCGCTGAATCTAATTTCCAGTTTTCGGGCCATGAACTCAAAGGTGTCAACATGAAGTTCTGGACGAGAGATTCGCATCAGTGGCCGATCTCAGACACGTATTTTCGACGCGTTTGTCTGCATGAAATCGGTCACGCGTTGGGGTTGGCTGAACACAGTTATGATCCAGATGATGTAATGTTTTTTCGTGCACGAAACAAGAACAGTGGACTCACAGAACGAGACAAAAAAACGCTCATTGGTTTATACGAGTTGCCCGATGCGATGTTAGCTGCTCACGGTGCCGGTTCCCCGCAAGCGAGTAGCTCCAGTGCTTTGACCGGGCCACTTAATCTGGACGAGGACATTCACCTCTCCGGAAAGCCGGCTGCATTAAATGTTGCCGCAATCGACGCTTTTAATCGCGGCGATTACGACGGCGGGGTGGCGCTTTTGGAAGAGGCGTGCAACCTCGATCAGGACGGACCGTTGCAAGTTAATCTCGGCCGAGCGTATGCACGACGCGCAAGTGTCAATTGGAACTCTGCAGATTTTCCGACGGCAGAAAGGGATTTCAGGCGTGCGATGTCCATACTAAGTTCATTTGATAAGAGGCGGTTTCTGGAGATCGATGCGGAGTACCAGCAGTTTCGACAGGACTACGGTCGAGTTCTTGCGAAGAAGGCCTTCGATCAGATGCAGAGAGGCGCTTACAAGACTGCTTCTGCTGAGTTCAAGCAATCTTTGGAGTACACATCTGGATCGCCGGAGAATTTGTGCAACTATGGTGTATGCCTCATGCATCTGGGAATGTTCGACGACGCTATTTCTCAGCTCAGGAGTGCAATCGCAGTGAAGCCGGATTTCGCGGTGGCTCTGGCTCAGTTGGGAAGTTGCTATTTCGAAATTGGCCGGGTAGGCGATGCGCTGATTGCATTCAAAAGCAGTCTGCAGCTGGAGCCTTCCGGACCGCTTGCTGAAACCTTGAAACGCCAGATTGGTAATTTGCAACGCGCCGTGCGCCCTGCGAAGACTTCTGTCAGGCATAAGTAACTGAAACAAGCTCGTCAAGTTCTCGTGCAAGTGATATTCCTTGAGATAATTGGAACTGTCATGAGGTCTTTGATTGATCAAACAAAGTAAAGTCAGCAGAAGTAGCGTTGTTGCGACTTTTACGTTGAAACAACTTCAACAATTATTCGTTTCAGTGATTCAGTGCTGTATCCTTAGCGTGGCTAGAGGAGGATCGACACGTGCATACTGAATTCATTGAATACATTGACGAAGAGCAGACTTTTGAAGGGTTTATTGCGCGTGATGAGTCGGTGACCGAAAAGCGTCCCTGTGTCGTTATTTGCCATGCGTGGGCCGGGCTCGTGGATTTTGAGCGAGAGAAAGCCACTGAAGTTGCGAAACTCGGTTATGTTAGTTTCGCGTTAGATGTCTATGGCAAGGGCGTTCGCGGTACGCCGTTTGGTGACAACTCCAAATTGATGCAGCCGCTTTTGGATGACCGAGCGAAACTCCTTCGTCGATTGTCGGCAGGTGTTAGCGCTGCAGCGTCGAATCCTGCTGTTGATGCCAGCAAAATCGCAGTAATCGGCTATTGCTTCGGTGGACTCTGCGCGTTGGATCTCGCCCGTAGTGCAGATCCCGTAGTGAAGGGCGCAGTGAGCTTTCATGGAATCTTTAATCCACCCGGGCTAGGTCAACAGGAGAACATCACAGCTAAAGTTCTTATTTTGCATGGTTATGATGATCCGATGGCAACTCCTGATCAGATGGTGGCAGTTGCCGACGAACTAACTAAGGCCAAGGCAGATTGGCAAATCCATGCATATGGTAATACCATGCATGCATTTACTGCGGTGGACGCGAATAAGCCCGAGAATGGAATTCAGTACAGCGAGTCGGCTAATCGACGATCTTGGATTGCTATGGAGAATTTCTTGCAGGAAGTTCTCGCGTAGTCTTTTCTCCCGGGTACGGCTTCTTGAACTGATGCTTTTGAGAAGGCACCAGTAATCACATGAAGTATCTTGCAAACGAGCAATTTCTGCGATTACTTCTCAATTACATCGGAAAAAAATTCATGTACATTCGCAACCCTATTCTAGTCATCCTGTTCGCAACGCTGGTAGCGATGCTGAGAGTTTCCGCTGCGGAAGCACCGCAGGAGCCATCACAATTTGTGCTGTACTACTACCAGGCGAAGGCGGTAGCTAAAACGCCCTTTGACACCACCGCATTTCTTTCGGCTCGTTTGCGGGCCAAGAAACCGGCCGGGCAATCCACCGAGACTATGGACCCTGCGATGTTAGCAATGTTGACAGAGTTGGCTGCGGGCGAGCCCAAAAAAGTCCGCATTTCCAGCAGCAAGAGTGAAGCGAACACGGCTTCACTTGAGCTTGTTGCCGTTGACGTTCCCCAATCGTACAAAGACATGGCTAAAGACTGCACGAGCTGGAACCTCAAGGGGGAAGTAGAACTCGTGAAAGAGAATGGCTCATGGAAGGTCGACAAAGATATGTGGACCTTCAAGTGCAAGGGAAAGAACGGCGACACCACGCAAAGCTCTGGATTGGGTGGCAAGGAACAGCCGGCCCGGGGACCATAAGAGAACCGCTGAAGCACACCTCGTTTCGCTGCCACATCTCATAGTTAAATTGCAATTTATCTAGACTCATGCATAATGGAAATGGGGAAGATTGGTTGCCGTGGAATTGGTTTAGTAATTTCGAGGCGTCTTTTGGCGTATGTCGATCCTTTCAAAACTTACCAGAAATCTAGTTATCGCCAGCGCTTTCTCAATGTTAGTGCAGGGTATTTGCTTTGCATATGACGATCAGCCTAATGCGATTCGAGTAGCATCTTCCACCATGGCGCCCCCGCCTGTTCCTATGAGGCTGCAGGGCGGCGTTGAAGTCAAACATCTACGAAATCCGAACTACGAACTCTTCATGGCTGGTCAAGCCTATTACCAGGCGTCGGTGCAGCTGCAATACAACCAGTATAAGCTGGCTGCCGAGTCGTTCAAACGAGCGGGCGACGGATATCTAGGTGCCGTAGGTGAGGGGCGCGCCATGGCGAATGCGCGTTATGGTGAAGCAGGTGCACGCATGTTGGCGAAGGAGGATGCGCTGGCCGCGAAACTGTTCCAGGAGTCTCTGGAGCTGTTTCAGAAGTATGATCCTTATAGTCCCTATCTTAAGGCCGCTCTCGATTACACGACAAAACTCACCCCAAAGCCAATTGCGGGCAAGGTGAAACAGCAACAACCTCAACAGAAGCTGCAGACCATGGTCCCGAAGTTGGACAAGGTTGATAGAAATGTCACTCTCAAAACTCGGTTGACTCAGCTAGAGGACGGCACGAAGATCACCTCATTGAAGGCAACCGACTTTTTCAATGGTTCAAATCGGCTCCTGCCAGAAGCCGCAGCACTGGATCTGAAGGAAGGCTTTGTCCACGACACTGTTTATAAGGCGTTCTTGAAGATGGACTGTTTGGAGTTCAGTGCTCTTGGTAGCAACTATATGACTGCCAATTCCAACTACAAGACTTTTAAAGCTGGCGACAAAACGATTATCATAGGCGCTTCCGATCAGTTTTGGAATCCCGTGATCAAGCTGCAAATTAACGGCAAAGAGTATGGTATCTCCATGGATTTACCAGGCATCTCCAAGAATTCCAAGAACGTATTACTTGTGACCGATGGCAACCATATCTTAGCCATCGATCCAAGAACTTTGGATACTTGGAAGCTGGTTACCACATTTACTCCCAAGAGTGCAGATTTCAGCTGGTGGAAGCTTACCCACATCAAAAAGGGTAATGGTAACTGCAAAGCGCTTGGTAAGAAATAACAGCGCGACGTCTGTTTCAACGTCTTTCCTATCTCGAAATAGGGCGCATAGAGTTAGGAGCACACGCCCGACCAGTTCCGACAGGGACACCGCATCTGCATGTTGCTGCAACTGGAGGGACAGGTCGACCACCTGCTCCAAGGCGGTATTGCCCTCGGCCGGCGGCGAGATATATACCAGTTAGGGTGCAATTGACATCGCGAGAAAACACATGCGGTGACCAGGCGCGCCGACGATTGTTGAAACGCCTTACGGTGTCTCACGTTTCGCCGTTTTTGTTTATTGTACATCGTTTCGTCTGGAGCCAGGTCGAAGGTCCCCGGAAGAAAGAAAAGCATCTGGCAATCTATCGTTTGGCGCTGTCGTGAGTTTTGCCACCAGAGTTGTAGGTGGGGCTCAAGGTCAGTTTACGTGAGTCCATTATTTTGTCGGTAAGAATTCCACCGCGCTTTAGATAAAGACGTCGCACCGAGTCCCCCGAAGGATTGAGCGGATTGAGGCTTCCAAGTAGACCATTTCCTTTTTCCATATATATCTTTCCCCCCGATTTTTCGCCGAGTTCAGCAACGAATTTCTCGAAGGCATCCGGAGTCATGTGACCATACGCCCACTCCAAACCCTGTTGAACCAGTCCTTTGTTCTTAATGAGCCAGTTCCAATCGTCCAGACTATCCAGGATGGCTTGTCCCACCGCTTGCCTGCCAGTGTGTAAGTCGTTGGGGTCCGGGCTCTGTCCGCGGAAGTCTGTGCCATGGCGAGAAATCTTCTCAGTCTTTGCGGTGGCCGTCAGAAAAGTATCATCCATGAAGAGAACTTCTGAATTATCTTCTTTTCTGTAATTACGGTAATTTTCAGGGCTGAACATGTGATCGTAGAAACCGAAAAGCGGTTGCACCGGTTGGTGCATTGTGAGGGTAGATTCTTCGAACTCTCGCATAAATTAGGTTCCTTGGGCTTCTATTCCCAATATCCATCAAACGATGGTGATGTGTAAGTGTGCAAATACTCACGATCGTGTGCATAATTCCACAGTCTTCTTGGAAACCGACCAGCTTAGTATGCATTTTGGTCCCGGGCGGAACGGCACTTGCACGAATAAGAAGGAAACACCAGTTGTAATGAAGCAACCGCCGACCTATCTTCCTCTACGGGTTATCTGCAAAAAGCTTTCATGGAACAGTCGCTTCGCTTCGGTTCTGTCTGCCTGAGCTTTCTCGCTTTTGCCCATTGCATAATAAATTGCTCCCCGTTTTGAATACAGATGATAATCTTGCGGGCTTGATTGAATTGCTTTGTCGTATTCCTGCAATGCCTTGTCGTACTTGCGGTCTAACGTGTATAAATCGGCCAGGCGCAAAACCAGCTCCGGTGCTAATGAACCTGCTTTGCGTTGCAGTTCGAGGGTGTGTATTTCCTTAGTTAGTTCTGTGCTGGCAAGGAAACCCAAGTTTGTCAGCATCGAAGATACATTGCCACTGAATTGAGCCGCTCTATGCTCAATGTCGGCTCGAGTATAGTTAGATCCCAGTCTGCGCAGCTCAACCAGCTCGCGATCTAGTTCCGCCGTTTTCCCCAGCATGCTCAATACCTGAGCACGGTCGATTCTTGCAAACACATTGTCTGGTGCCAGAATTACTGTACGATCAAGTTCTGCCAGGGCTTTTTCGGTTTGCTTTCTTTTCAACAGTATTTTGCTTCTAGCAAATACTGCTTCACTGTTGAATGGATCAAGGCGACATGCCCGATCAAAATACTCAAACTCATGCTCCTGGTCGCCGAACGAGCCAAGGACGCAGCCAGCGAAATGATAATTCCTTGCTGTTGGATAATCTTTCAAGAGTTTCCGGGTCAGTCTGATGGTTTCTTCAACCTGTTTGCCTTGTTTGGCACTCAGTAACTTCGCCAGCAGTAAGGTTTCTTCGACATCGTTTTGATCTCTCAAAAGAATATGCTTGCTCGTTTCGAGATTGGAACTTATTTCGCTTGAATTCTCTTGCATGTGTCCATTGCGCAAGTTTTCCTGAATGCACAGTAAATCAGCTCGAGTGCCAGGCGTAGTCTTTGCTATAATCGCCCGTTCAGCTTTTGCACTCGACGCGTCTCCTCGGACATCAAACATGCGCACTCGACCATATCGAACGACCAGTGGATCGGCGCAACGTTTCGCTGCCAACTGCAGAAGGCTGTTTACGGTCGGAATCTGATCTTGTCGTGCCAAAATCTCAGCGGCATCCCCATATAACTCCGCTTGGTCGGGCTCAAGGTTGATGGCCTGCATCACCGAAGAACGTATTTTATTGAACTCCCTTCCTTTGCCGGTGGCTTCCGTGGCGAACGCCAGGAACATCCAAAACTGCGCTTCATTTGGATATTTTTTCAATGCTGCATCTGCTTGCTTTCCGAGCTCATCCCAACACATAACTTGCTTGAGCCATTTGCAAACGGCCTTTCGAACTTGCGGGCTGGAATCTGCGGCCTGAATTCCCCTCGAAAGTATTTCGAATGTGACACCATTCTCTTTCCGGCACCAATGAATATTTGCGCGGTTCAGCAGCGCTTCCTTGTTGGACGGGCATCGTTCAAGACATTTTTGAAAGTCGGCATCTGCATCGCCGAATCTTTCCAGAGCAAGGCAACTTCGGCCTCTCAGATAAAATAAGTTGGCATTCTGATCCGTAGTTAGCAACTTGTTGCACACTTGCAAGGCAGTTTTAAAATCTCCTGCCTCATACAATGCAAAAGCTGACGGTTCTGATATTTCAACGTCTGCAACTTGGTGGGTGGACGATGGAGTTGCCGCTGCTGGCACGAAACTACAACAGGAAACTAAGATAAGCAGATAGAAGACGCCTGGAGAAATCTTTGGCAAGGAGCGTGACTAGTTCATCTTTGAATTGTTTCTGTTGAGTTGCCTATTGAGTTTGGCTTTATCACGTAGTGTCAGCTTCCCGTGATGTCTCGTTTTCATTTTCTGTTCTTCTGCCGTGACCTTGTATGTGAGCCTGTCGGCTCTGGCTGCTTGCTCAGCGGAAATCTTTTTTCGGCCCTGAAGCTTCCCGATTTTGCCCTGTTGCCTGGCGATTCTGCTGTCAATATCGTCGGCTAGCACGGAGGGAATGAAAACATTCACCAAAAACAATGCAGAGAGCCCTAAAAGTAACTTGGGTTTATTCATTTCCTTGGACCTCAATTACAGCCATCTTCATAGCATTCCACGGTTTCCCGAATTTAATGCGTCTCACAAGTCCGATTCTTCAGCAAGCGAGGAAAACTGTATGGGTTGGGCGTTAACAGATTGCAGGTCAGTTATTTGATATGCGTTGAGGGGTGAGCGACAAGGAAGTAGCGACGTTCTTGACCTCTCCATCCGAGAAATGATATACGCCGGAAGATTTTATGACGT
>JAKFUT010000059.1:0-2491 GCA_021732565.1 Candidatus Obscuribacterales bacterium | reverse complement strand
GGATTTGGTGTCAGCAACCTTTACTTTGATTGCATCGTCGTTCTTCTCTAGAATTTTTACAATAGCGTTGTTGTTGAGCTGAACAATTTCACCGCTCAATTCGAGTTTTGCCAGTCGCAGGTCATCATGCAAGCCGACAATATCACTTACTGTTGGTTGAGTGCGGAATGCGTAAACGCAAGATTTTGTGGAGTCGCAAACCTGAAACCGTGTGCTGCCGGGCACCGTAACCTTTGGTGGAGACCGGAGGAGCATAATTCCCACATACAACGCGACACCGACCATTACTACCCAGAAGGCCATCGAAAGTAAATAGTAAAGCGCGCTCACTGCATGCCAAAAGAGCCACATTCCCACACAGCCAAGGACAATGAATGCAAGAATGCACACTAATAACTTTGCCATCATGCCCCCCAAAGACTCGTTCTCAATATTCTGCGACTGCCTGTCGCCGTATCGGTTCTCTCGGCTCTTTTACTATTCTAATCTACCTGGTGGAACTCATCCATTATTGGCTAGATCAGACTGCTTAACAATCTAACCGGGAATTGTGGCAAATTGATGGCTTGCCTAACCGTCCGGGCCCGTCTCATCATACAATGCTCGATTTATCTTAGCTCTGGCGCAAGCCGGTCGATTCGGACAAGTCCGTCCGTTTCGGCCTCATCGCTCCGGTGGGCTACCATGCATAAAGCTGGTAGGTGGTTGCAGATTCTAACTTACGTATTACCCAGTTTCGACTTTTCTTCCTGGAAACATACTCTCGCCATCTTCGATTGGTAGATTCTCCCGGGAGAGCCGTCAATACTCACTGTAGATTTCATTTAGGTGAAGAGCCAACGATGGACAAAGGCACGGTTGAAGGCTCAAAATCGGTGGCTGCTCCAATTCTGCGAGGAATTTATTTGAAGCCGCGCTAACACTTCAAATCGGGGTAAATTGCCATAAGTTGTCGATAAGTAGTACCGGGAGAGACCAGGTCAATGGCAAAACCGCCTGATATCACTTCAGACATTCGGATTGCTGCGCCATGCAGTGTTGGTTGGGAAACCATGGAAGGCGACGATCTGGTCCGCTACTGCGGAAAATGCAATCTAAATGTCCAACATATCTGAGCTTGCCACCGAGGAAAGCGCGCGAACTCCTGGAAAAGCTAGCGGCGGGCTTTGCGTACGGATTTATGAACGTGCCGATGGCACGGTTATACTTCAGGACTGTCCATATGCCGTGAAACAAGCGCGAAACAAGCTTCTCAAATACTGCTTAGCCGGTGTGTTACCTCCACTCATAGCTGTCACGGTGACTTACTACGTAAATGGTGCTTACAGTCAAAGTGAAGTCACCAAGATGGGTGGAATGGTTCGGACTGATTCTGGCTATGTCCTCCTCGCTAAGCGAGATATCGCTCCTGGCGAAAAGGTTGCAGATAACGTGGAACTACAGCTCGTGGCTGATGTTTCGACAATTCCAGCAGGTGCTGTTCGAAGTACGTCGGGGCTCACAAATGTAAGATCAAAATGTGCCATCGGTGCGCTGAATGTGGTGTACCTGGAAGTTCTGGATTCAATCCCACCGCCACAGAGTTCGAACTCGTGGTGACTGCATGCCACAACCTAAAGAGGAGCGAACGACTCTCCAATGAGAACATCGAACTGCGAGAAGTTGCAAAGGACAGCGCCACTGGAGCCGCGTTACACTCAATTGACGGCGTAATCGGAAGATTCGCCGATTGCGATATCGAAGGGGGCATGCTAATTTCCGGCGTTATGACTTCCAAAACACGTTAATATCTATTGCTTTTTTGTCGGAAGCTTTAGTGCCAGCCGGTTTGCCTTGCGTATTACACGAAATCTTGCGATGTGAGGCTTGATTACATTGTAGAATACAGATGGACTGTCACCCGAATGGCTAACCAATGAATATTCGAGTCGTCAAGCTCCTTCTAGCCGTCGTCCTCGCATTTCTCCCTCAAGAACTGCAGGCAGCTCCCGATGCGAAAGACTCCAAGGTGATGGTAACAAAAGAAGCCAATGATCCGGCTTTCCATCAAGCACTTCTCGATGCGGCGAAGCAGTATAAATCATGGGGGAAAATTGATGCCCACCAGCGCTTCGCTCCGGTTCTTTGTGCAGCGATTGTCCCTCCGAGTTTAATGGATGGCAGACCGGAACTTACAGGGTTACACGTGAGCGCAAGTCGTGATGCGGGAACCCACGGGAGAAAGGTTTACTTTCTTTACGTAAAGAACCGAGACGACTATCTAAACCGAGGCAATCAAAGTGTTGGTCAAACGCTGGTGAAGGAATCATGGTTTCCTAAGGCGGTCGATGACGGGCAGGGTTCAAAGCGAATCGAACCCGATGAAAAGTATGCTCTATTTATTATGACCAAGCTCGATGACTCCACAGTCAACACAGACAGCGGCTGGGTCTATGGAACGGTGTCTCCTGACGGGAATACGGTTACGTCAAGTGGTCGCGTCAGATCATGC
>JAKFUT010000296.1 GCA_021732565.1 Candidatus Obscuribacterales bacterium | reverse complement strand
GGGTGGGCTCGAAATAGCCCTGTATCAGCTGCATTCCGCATATATTGACCCCAAATTTTTACTCACGCCGAAAATTTGGATGGGAACCGACTGAACCGAGGACTTTTTCAGTGCGAACTAGCTAGACTGTGGAGTAAGATCAGCTTGATCGATGCTCCAATGGATCATCGCTTATCTATTTCTTCTCCCCTCATAACGCGCTTAGATCTTGTCTCAATGATAACAACTGGCAACAAGTCTCTTAGTTGCAGATTGCGATCTTTTGGTATGACGACCAGACCTAGCTCGTTTTGAACGGCGCGAGAGAACAAAGATTGTGGGCTCACCTCTTCGCGCGGTGTGGTGAAAGTAAAAAAATCAGTGCCGGTCTTTTCCTTGAGCCAGTTTTCAAAATCAGACATTACTATTCCTCCAAATGTCGAACTAAATCGTGACACGCAAAAATCTCGCCCGGTTCACAACACGAATTAAGTAAGTAGAAAGTTACAGTCAACCCTTTTGCAACAACAATGTTCAAACTGTGCAGAATTCTACAGTCGAGTATTTGGCTGTGACGGATACATGTGAATGGGTTAAGCACTTCGGTTCGAGTTTGTGATGGCAGCGGATGGACAACGCTGCCAGAGGTCGATTTTGCTTGGTCTTCCTTTGAGAAGACAGAAGCACAAGGCTCTTGGGGAGGCGCCTTGCAATCGCTGGCATTGACACGCCTGCAACCACGTTGCAGTTAATCAGAGGAGAGTGGCAAATGCCCTTAGATCAACACGTAGATGAACAAGATGATTTAGATATAAACAGCGGATTTGAAAGTGCTGCAAGTGAAGCACAACAACAAGCACAGAGTCGCCTTATGGACGAACTGTTACAAGCCGTGGAGCGTCGAGAGCAGCGCGCCAAGCCCAAAGAACTAAGCGAGAAAGAGTACAAAGCGCTTGCTGATGAAATCGCAAAGACAGGGGAAATACCGGCAGTGCTGAAAGAAGCACTCAAAAACGGTATTTCAAATAACGGAATCAACATCGATAAGCTCAATGAGCTCCTGAAGGACAAGGGTCTTAAGCTTCATCTGGAACCACTACCTACCGGACTAAAACTTTCACTGGAAAAGGGCGGTACGGTCATTGATGTTGAGGTAGCAAAGACAGAAGCCGCGCGGGAGAGTTCCCGACAAATGCGAGGAAGGCCTGCAGCCGCACGGCCGGGAGATGGCGTACCGCGGCCGGAAGACCGAGTGCCACGCCCTGGTGACGGAATTGCTCCGCGTCCGCGGGAAGTGACCGAAGCAGACATCGCCAGGGAAATCGCCAAGAATGGAAAGATACCCGACTACATCAAGAAGGCGGTAGAGAAGGGGCTCGATCCCAACGGGAAGGGATTGGATCTCGACAAGATCAATAAAGCGCTGGAAAAGATGGGTAGCAGCCATCGCATTGAGATTAAGCCGGGTCCCAATGGCATTCAAATTGAACTGAAAAAAGACGGCAAAGTGGTTGATACCTACGAAGCTACCAGTCCTGCAGCCCGTGAATCGGCCGAACGCATCCGGCAGCGTCAACAGCAGCGGCCTCCTCAAAGGCCTGCCGACCAGCCCCCTGGTGAACGCCCACCGAAGAGACCTTCTGATACGCTTCCCGGCGACTTCCTTCCGCACCGTGTGGAGGTAGCCGCTGCAACTCTAGACATTAGAGAAGACCGCCAAATCTTGGCACTGGGCGACGGACAGAAGCTTGTCGTAAGTGAAAACGGAGGTTGGTATCTCCAAGACAAGAATGGACCAATCAACATTGAGCCCCAATTAACGAAGGAGATGAGAGTGCCACAATGGAACGCTCTCTCCAACGGCGGCAGAGTAACCTTCCATGACAATGCTACAGAGATTGTCTCCGGAAAATACAAAATCGTCATCGATGGAAAGGGTGTGAAATCCGTCGAGCATGACGGGAAACCGATAAAGATGGAGTTACCCGCTGAAAAGCCGGAACTAAGGTCTAAGGAAGTCAAATTGACCACAGGCGACATTCTTCAGGTGCATGAAGACAAACAAGTCCTGAAAATGGCGGACGGCGCCAAACTCGTCATGAAAGAAGATGGTGGCTGGTACCTGACAGACAACAAAGGACCCGTACGTGTTGAAAATCAATACAGTCTGGAAATACGCAGTCCACAATGGAATGCATTGAGCAATGGCGGTGTCGTAACCTTCTACGACAATCGCACTGAGATAAAGATGCCTGACGGCTGCGTAGTAAATTTCGACGGCAAAGGGTTGCTCTCGGTCACTCGCGGCGGAAAGACAGAAACTCTACGTAAACCAGGCGCTTCCAGCAAGCGTACATAGAACCCCGGGTGGCAATACGATTCGGTTAACCTTCAGCTAGCCGTATCGTTCTCTACTTCAGGATTCGCTCAAGTCCTTCATCCATTCCCGCCCAAGCGATAGAACGATTTCTTATCACGTACACGTTCACAGGAACCTATTACTTAGACTGGAGTCTTTACAGATAGAACGGAGCAATCTTCGGATTGAGCCATTCAAAAACAAAAGAGACCGGCGCGAAAACCCGGACTCCCCGCCACCAGAATGCAGATTCTGGTGGCGGTTCTCTTCTTTCGGTTTGTCAGTCTACATTTGCCGCTGTGACCGTGCGACAGTTCTTTGCGTTTCCGGCGAACTTCTACTGATGAGATTTATAATGGGCGGGTTCTCATGACACAAGGAACATCCTGGTGTGAACTCTGTCTATAACTGTGTAAGAGAAAGAGAGAACAGATAAATTTCGATCACAAAAGAAACAGCAAGATTTTGGCTGTTTGCCGCACCGGTTAGTGAACTAACCGGTGCGGTTCGTTTTGACGCAGGAAACTTTCACGTGGACACACAAAAGCTCCAATGCCGGAGCAGAGAACTTACATCATCGCACTCCAGCTGAAACCTCCGGATTACCCTGGCAGGAGAAGGTGGATGCAAGACCGTGACCGGGGCCCCGAATTTTATTAGGAAGCCCATAGACTCAGATAGCGGATGCAATCAGAACTGAATTGAAGCCGGAATTCATTGAGGCACGCTACAGCGCGGGCTTTGAGGCTTGGGCGCGACATCGAAATAATTAAGGACAAGCTAAGATACTATTCAACCAGAGGGAAAGTTGCTATCCTAAAAGCATGGCTCGCAGCTTGGTTCCAAGCCAACCGGGAGACAGGATGTTCCGGAAGCCGAGCCATCCATTTCACAACTAATCTACTCTGGCCGATGAGGCGTTTCCTCGCTTGTAAGCAGAATGCGGAAAAGTTCGTCGTTCAAAATGGCGATTCCTCTCAATACTACTTACTGCGAGCGCGGTGCTGGTAAAGACGCTCCTTCATCTGGTTGGTCTTTAGGACAATGTCTTCGCGATGCGCGCTGATAGCAGCTTCTCCCAGCATTCCAAGCGAGCTATCTATATTTACAAAGATGGTGGCATCTGCAATCGCATCCACATTTCTTAGAGCTTCCAGCATGAGACGAAGTCCATCGTTGAGGTCTCCGGTAACTATGGCTGCTCGTGCCAGAGTGGAGAAGAAAGCGGCCGCATGATCGCTTTTGATAAGCGCTGCATCGTTTTCACGTCTTATCTCTCGTTCGGTTTCCGTCAGATACTTATGCACTTCATTGTTGCTATTCCTCTGTTTAAGGAGTTTGGCTAGCGGTTCAATTGCCTCAATTGAATGGTTACTCACAAGCCGGATACCGCGTCTACACTCGATCGCATGTCGAAACGACTTCTCAGCGAGCTTCTCATTACCAAGACTGGCCGCTAAATTTCCTATGCGCACTTCTAGATAAGATACGACGTCATCCGCCTGCTGACCGGGCAACTGGCTATCGAGAACGAATCTTTCCGATGGTGCAGTGTTAGAAATAATATGCAAAGCTCGCTCAAAATTTACCAACGCGCTTTTGCCATCTTTCTGTTCGCAGGCAATTTCCCCCAGACTCATATAGACAGAACCCGCGGCT
Source organism: Candidatus Obscuribacterales bacterium (assembly GCA_021732565.1). Taxonomy (GTDB): domain Bacteria; phylum Cyanobacteriota; class Vampirovibrionia; order Obscuribacterales; family Obscuribacteraceae; genus JAKFUT01. The sequence continues at coordinate 9,017 of JAKFUT010000296.1, read as the reverse complement.
CTCAGGGGGGCTCCCTCCGACGGGGTGGCGTACAGCAAAGCCTTCTCACACTCTTCTTTGGCTAACACCAGGCAGTGGTCGTCTGAAGTTACGTAAAACAACCTTCGATAAACCCACGACAGAGCGAGATGGGCTTGCATCTTCAGGGGGCGATCCGGCTCAGGTATCCGATTGATAAGACCGCGTTCCGCTTGAGCAAGAGCTAGAAGCTTCCTTTCCGCCTCTGACCGGCTGTCGCCCACCGTAGCATCTGTTGCTCCATAGGCTCGACGCAATGCTGCTTTGTGATCTGTTATTTGTACCCGCGGCTCGAATTTATGGAATTCGCGATGCAAATTTACCGTAGATTGTGGTGCCCTGCGCCAGAAAATGCCCCCAATTACAATGGAAATCAGGGCCAATCCTGTGGTCAACACGAGCAGTCCGCGCCGGGACCTTTTCGTTGGTTTAACAGGGGGGATTTCACCACCTTTACCAGTGTAAACAAGAGCCAGATCAGCCTGCAATTCAATCATAGACTGGTATCTTTGATCCGGATCTTTGTCCATCGCCTTTACCAGAACACTTTCAAGCCCTGGAGGAAGTTCATTTCCCCTAGGAAGAGGGGGAATTGGCTCAAAGGTGTGTTTGTGCATCAATCCAATGGGATTGTCAGCCGAAAATGGCGGACTACCTGTCAGTGCTTCAAACATAATGCAACCCAGAGCGTAGATATCTGATCGGTTGTCAGCTTTCTTGCCCATGCATTGTTCCGGACTCATGTAATAAACGCTTCCGACCAGTGCTCCGGTTTGAGTTAGGTGCTGGCTCATCTTGCCCGAGTCGGAGAGAACCCTTGCCAGACCAAAATCTAGCACCTTTACAAAATCTTGCTCTGGTTCGTCAAGTAGCATTATATTGTCCGGCTTTAGATCTCGGTGTACGATGCCGGCTCTGTGAGCAGACTCCATACCCTCGCATGCTTGCTGTGCTATCTTGATGCAGCGCTCGACCGGCACTTTTCCCGCGTCAATAGCTGCTCTCAATGAAGTGCCCTGGATATACTCCATGGCTATATAGGGATACATCTTCTCCCAGATACCCAGTCTGTAAACCACAATCAGGTTGTGGTGCGAAAGCTCGGAGAGTATTTTGCCTTCACGATTGAATCTCAGTCGTTGTTCTTCATCACCAAGCAACCCGGGTTGAAGCATCTTCAACGCAACGGTGCGTTCAAGGCCTAACTCCCTGGCCTTGTAAACGGTGCCCATGCCTCCTTCGCCAAGACTATTCAGAAGTTCATAGCGATCGTCGACAATTGTGCCTGGTGGCAGATTGTTCAATATGATCTCTCCGTTGAACTCCTTCTCGAATTCTTATGCCCGCCCGGGCGAAGTATCTCTTTCCCCGCGGTTATATCATCGACGACCGCGCATTTCATGAACCCGCTCTTTCATCTTTTCTACGCTGGTCCGAACTGCCTGATCGTGCCGCTGCCGGGCAAAGTATTCCAGATCGTCAAGCGAATATTCAACATCGGAAAGATTCACCTCGTGAGTTACCCCGTCTACCAAATTTACAGCCTTTGTTTCCATCTCCACCGCACGTTCAAGAGTCCATCCGCGGCTACAGGCCATGGAAAGGGCAGTGTAGACCGAAACAAGCACATCATTGTCCACCTGACGCCCGGCGCGTTGTTTGATAGCGACTTGTTCTATTTCCAAGATCAGCCTGCTCTCCGCAGCTTGTTGCCCACTCAAACGTAAGACATCAAGTAACGTGCGGCACGCTGTGATCTCTGCTGAATCTATGCTTGGCCAACCCTTGATTGCGTCTCGCAAAATCAACTCGGCAGATTTGTAGTTGTGGAATTCCATTTCACAATAGCCTATTTGTGTTTTGTATTTTATCGCTGCATCCTTCGGCAAAATTCCTCTGACGCGGTTGTCTAGTGTGATGTCGGGTGGTGGTGCGTCAACTAAATCCAGCGCGCGTTTGTACAACTTCATTGCTTCGCCATAACGATCGCGTGACAGTTCGGCATCAGCCATGAAAGCGAAGACCACTGCTGTGGATGAAGAAGGCTTGCCTGTTTCGGTTAGACAGTACGGCAGGGCTTTTCGATACTCATCGTTTTCTTTGTCAATCCAGCGGAAGCGTACCGGATCTTCTATTCTGGACATTTCGTGGCAGAGAAAGCCTCGAGTCATGTGCGCTTGAAAAATTACGGCAGGGGAATCGACAACGCGATCAATGATTTCTGAAAGAGTACAATCCAGTCTTAGTAATTTCTCCTTGGCTTCCGGTGACTTTATTTGAGTTGCATACGCCCTTGCTGCCTCCATAATGGCCATATTTGCTCGATAGAGAGCCACTGCCGGATCTCGATGCAGGCTTGTTTCCGTCACTACGGTGACTCTGTCGATTCTATCTGGTTCATTTATTGGCGGGTGCGACACGCCAATGAATCGGAAGATACAACCTATGATGGCAAGCCCCGCACACAGTAGAACTAATGCAAATATCGTCGAATATCTCTTTGGAGATCCTGGCATGGTTTCTCCGGACGAAGCCAAGATCTCCTCTCCCTTGCCTGCCAACAACAATTCAAGATCGCGTTGAAAATCTTCCATTGATTGATATCGAGATTGCGGATTTTTCTCCATCGCTTTTGACAAAATATTGTCGAGCCCGGCCGGAACACCCGCTTTGCCTGATGGCAATCTTGGAGTCGGTGCGGTGGCATGCAGATGCATTAGCCCAACTGGATTGTCCGCGTCATATGGTGGAACGCCTGTGAGCATTTCATAGATAATGCAACCAAGAGAGTAAACATCCGACCGATGGTCGGCTCGTTTCCCCGTGCACTGCTCGGGGCTCATATAGAAAACTGTTCCGACCAGCATCCCGGTCTGTGTCAGTGTGTGCAATACCGCCCGTGGCTCAAACAGGCGTGCAAGTCCGAAATCAACAATTTTCACAAAATTCGATTCAGGCTGATCAAGCAACATAATATTGCCCGGTTTGAGATCTCTATGGACAATGCCCGCACCATGAACGAATGCCATCCCTTCGCAAATCTGAATGGCGATGTGGATGCACCCCTCAACGGAGAACGGACCAAGGTCGTCGATAACGGCTCTCAATGTTCTTCCTTTCAGGTATTCCATCGCAATGTACGGATAATTTTTCCAGATACCAAGGCGATAGGAAAGTAGCACGTGCTTGTGGGACAATGCTGCCAGCATCCTTCCTTCTCTGCTGAAGCGAAGTCTTTGTTCTTCGTCACCAATCAGACTGCGGTGCAACATCTTCAACGCGATCACTCGATCCAGACCAGTCTCTCGGGCTTCGTACACCGTGCCCATGCCGCCCTCACCGACGGAGCGGATAATAACGTAGCGCTCATCAATTATTGATCCAGATTGAATGATGGTCATCAGGCCAATTCCTTACTTCGCAAGCATTGCAGCGAAGGCAGATCCGTGTCGAAAAACGTTAGTAAAGTTGACGCAAACGAAGTTCCATCTCTTTAAACCTTGATTTCATGCTGGAGCGATTTTGAGCAGCAGCCAGTAGCTTTACACTGTTGAGCGCGGCTGCAACGCTGCTTATGTTTGTGGGTTCAGCAGTGGAATCCAGCCGTTTTACTGCTGCACTGAGAAATTGAAATGCCAGATCTAGTTCTTGCGACTCTACGTATGCCAGGGCAATTACCGCAAGCACAGATGCATACTTATCGTCTGTAAGAATATGACTGGCTGCCTGCTCTCGACCAGTGGCTTCAATTTGTTTCAACAGTTTGATTCGATCTTCCGGCCTCCCCGCTAAAAGTAAGACCAGCGCTAATTCTCTAACCGCCGATAGGCCGTCTCCAGAAAGTTCCGGGGCCTGAATTCTACATTTGCGCAACCAGTACTCTGCTTTCTTGAAGTCTTTTCGGGCGCTCTGGCATCTGCCGAGTGCGAGTTCATATTGCGCCATCGCATTGTAAGGTTCGGCACCGGGAAGTTCTTTGTCTAGTACCAGTTCAGTCGAAGGCTCTGCATTGGAGACTAAATCGAGCGCCTGTGTATAAAGTTTCTCTGCCTGTTCTATATCGTTTGTAGACAGGGCTGTTTGTGCCATTCGACCATACACTACCCCTTCTACTCTGGATCCTTGTCCCACGGTATCTCTCACCAGTGCCAGTGCTTGCTCCTCTTCGCTTTTCTCCTGTTCCAAACCATTCGACGACGGCTCCAGTGTCCGAATGGTGCGGTAAAGAGACGCCTTGACCATGTGCGCCTGGTACTTGAGAGCGGAGTTGTCGCTCGGTATTCGTTGAACAATTTCGTCGATCGTTCTCTCAAGTTCGAACAACGATGCTTTCGCCTTTTCGGGAGGTTTCACGGCTATTTCACCGAGGGACAATGAAATTCGCCGCAAACTAACGGTCGGGTCCATTATCAGTTTCGATTCAAGTTTGCGGTGCTCTTGCTTGAAAACGACCGGCGTCCAGAAAGCTTGCTTATATTGATAGAGCAAAAAACTGAGGCTGACGACAAACAGGCTTGTTCCGGCAAAAACAGCACCGGTATTGCGAGACCGTGAACGCCCTTTGACTGAGCGAGACTCGGTCTTGATCTCTTCGCCACGGTTAGCCAGAACAAGTTCGAGATCTTTTTGGAGCTCAAACATCGACTGATAGCGGTCGTCGGGATCTTTCTGTAAAGCCTTGATAATCACGTTTTCCAACCCTGCCGGAGCAGACTGCCCGGGAATTGTCAGGTCAGGTAAGGCACCTGATACATGCAGTTCCATTAGAGAAACAGAATTATCTGCATCATACGGTGGTACTCCTGTCAGTGCTTTGTACAAGATGCAACCGAGAGAATAGATGTCGGATCGTTTGTCTACCTTCTTACCAACACATTGTTCAGGACTCATATAAAAAACGGTACCGACTACGGCGCCCGTCTGCGTTATGTTTTGACCTTCGACGGTTTGTTCTATTCGAGCCAACCCGAAGTCTAGAATCTTTACAAGATCAGGGTTCCCATTTTCTTGCTGCACGAGATAGATGTTGGAGGGTTTAAGATCGCGATGGACTATTCCCGCCTCGTGTACGCAAGTCATGCCCTGACAGACTTGCGTGGCAATACTCAGGCAGACGGAAACAGAAATGTACCCTTCATTGTCGATAAGGTCAGCCAATGAGCGGCCTTCCAAATACTCCATCGCAATGTACAGGTTACTTTTCCACATGCCCAGCCGATAACATATCACTAAGTTTCTATGCCTGAGTGAGGCCAGAACTTGCCCCTCTTGTTTAAAGCGTTGTCTGTTTTCCTTGCTGGCGGTGACATTCTCTCCATCTACTAGAAGCATCTTGACCGCAATCACTCGCTCCAGCTCAAGTTCAAGAACCTGATACAGACTCCCCATGCCGCCCTGCCCGAGCGGTCGGATGATCTGATACCGCTCGTCAATAATGACTCCCGGTTTAATGGTCACAGTCGACTCTCCTGCATGTTCAGAGGACGTTAATCGGCCAAGAGATTGTTCATCAACCATATTCCCATTGCACGAATATGCAGAACAATCCGTAAAAATCCACAGAAGGCAACCGGAAGAATCAACGTTTACCCCCTGGTAGGAAAATGACATCATGCCCTCATGGAACCGAGAGAAATGCCGGAGGGACCTGATGCCCGGACCATTTGAAAGCGAAGAGTCCTTTAAGAGCATGATGCCGACCCCACTCTCTGTGTTCATGGGTTTTTATGGACCGGCATGGGGGGAAAAGGTGGCGACGGGGCTGATCTGAGCCCGTTCCTGATGCCGATCGGAAAGATTGTCGGCAAGACAATGGAAGCAATGCAGAAGGAACTTACCCGGGGACTGGCCCAAGACATTTATCGACGACGACGATAGTTAACAGATATTTGAAAGTTTGGCCGGCACTAACGAGGGTGCCGGCTTTTAGCTGTTCGGGCAAATGCGCAATTTGTTGCGGGGACGACGGAGTCCCACGACATATGGCTAGCGGGGCAAGTGGCAAAATTCATCTGGATAGGGACCCAAAAGTAGGGGCTTTCGCGCTCTCTACGTATTCTCCTGATGTGAAGGTTGCCCCATTCTGTCTTACCCTCAAGGAGCAGCAGGCAGCAATTTTACTTTGACCGGCGCAGGCGGAGAACAGAATGATCAACAGGAATCAAGCGGTTAGCACGGCTGGACAAGGACATTGGCAAATCCCTCAGGCCGCTGAACGATGTGCTACTTCCTGCGAAATGGGGGCTACCAGCCTAAAGCCAGTCACGGTGACCGGCGTCAGGCAAAAATCCTCATCACATGTTTCCGGATTGGACGATGTCGTAATTGCCGTAATTATGACGTGCCATAATCGCTCAGGCGTAACTCGCCGTTGCTTGGAAAGCATCGTTGCATGCACGCTTCCCCCGGCTGTGAAATTGAAAGTTTATTTGACGGATGACGGCTGTTCAGACGATACCGTTGCCATGGTGAGAAAAATTGTGCCCGATGCCGTTATCAGTGCCGGCGATGGTTCTCTTTATTGGTGTGGAGGCATGCGCCTTTCAATGTCCACAGCGCTGGAAGATGGCGCAGATTTCGTCTTGTGGCTGAATGATGACGTTGTCTTGGAGAAAGATTCAATAGAAGCAGCATGGAGAACATTGCCGGTTCAATCGCGCAATGTATCTGCTCATGAAAAGCCGGGAATGTCCGCGATTGCGAAGAATATCGTCGTCGGTTCAACCGTTAACCCGGAAACCGGAAAGTTGAATTATGGCGGGTTAAAACCACGTGGCGGGTTCAAATCGAGAACGGTGTCGGTGGTGGATCCTCGGATTGAATCACAGTATGAGATAGTGGACCCCGGAAAGGAAGCCGAGTGCGAAACCATGGCGGGCCAGTTTGTTCTGATTCCACGCGCGGTGGCACTTGAAGTCGGCGAAATAGAAACTGCGTTTGTTCATTGGCTTGGTGATGTCGATTATGGATATCGCGCACGAGCGTTGGGCGTAAGGCTGAGATTGATTCCCAAGCCTATCGGCAGTTGTCCCGCCAACAAAATTGTTGAAAGCTGGAAGATTCCTGATGAAGGAAAACTCTCCGATTATTGGCGAAAAATGAATTCAATCAAAGGATTGAATTGGAAGGAGCGCATGATCTATTACAAACGGCATGCAGGCTGCGGATGGTGGCTCGGCTGGTTGCTTCCATATGTGACGCAGGTGATACTGTTTCCTTTTCAACGGAAGGTTTCGCCATTTTAGAGGCAAAAGGTTCCGTTTCAACAATGAAAAGCACGTACATAGGCAAGTTTCGGATACATCTTAATCATGCGCTTGCCGAAGGTTGCCTTTGAGCTTCCGCGCCAGTTACTCGGTGCGCGATTTCCACCATTCAGAATCGTCTGCGCAATCTGAAATGGATACGTTTCGGAGGAGGAACGGCATCAGATTGACACCCGCGAGTATCCGCATTTCCATTGCTCTGTGCGGGGGTTTTGGACAGTCTGCCTCGGCTTAGAAGAGTTTCTCAGCAAAGTGCACTTTCCAAGCGGACTGTTGCGAGGCGAATTCCGTTTAAGGCGCCCCCTAAGTGACAGTATTCTCTATAAGATTGTCACTAGTTTTCCAAACAGGGGGTACGGTTGTGACTAGTTCTCTTGCTTCGCACTCAGAAACGACACTTGGAAGCCCCCGGGATCTTATAGATCTCGTCAAATACCCGCTCAGCGATCGGTCAACAACCGAGTACACGCAATTGGTGAATACTTGCCGACAACAACTCGGCGAGCTTGGTGCCTGTGTATTGCCAGGATTCATCAAGCCTGAGGCAATTCACTTTCTTCGAACGGAAGCTCAGGCGCTTGTGCCAGTGTCGTATCACAGTACGGTGGTTGGAAATGCCTACCTTACTCCTGCCGATGCTACTTTGCCGGAGGATCACCCTTCGCGCATGGTTGATCGCACCGCACTAGGAGTGGTTGCGTACGATCAAATGCCTGAAGGGATTTCCATCCGCCGGCTATACGAGTGGGATTGTTTGATGGAGTTTCTAGGCGATGCTCTGGGAAAGGAAAAATTGTATCGATATGCTGATCCCATGGGAGCGCTTAATATTGCGGTAATGAGAGATGGCGATTATTTGCGGTGGCACTTTGATCAAACAGATTTCGTGGTATCGCTGCTCATTCAAGACTGCGAATCGGGTGGAGAATATGAATTCGTGCCGATGATACGGTCTGGCGATAATGAACACCTCGACAAAGTGCGAGCAGTTCTGAAAGGATCTATAGAGGGTGTTATTAAGCTGGACATAAATCCCGGCTCCCTGGTTTTATTTGAAGGGCGGAACTCCCTTCATCGTGTGACACCTATTGAAGGGCAGACAATACGATTGATCGCTCTGCTAGGATACGACACCAAACCTGGTGTCGTCAGCACGGAGCACTTGCGCTATATGCGTTACGGGCGCGTTAAGTAACAATCTGCACCTGGCAGAGATGCAATTGGAGCTGTTTCGGTGGAGATTAAGTCGGGAGATGGATGCGGCAAGACGTTCATCGGCCTGCCAGGAATGGGAGATGGCGGTCAACTGATAGCCGCCCGTTCGGGACCGCGGGTACTGTTCAGAAAAACATCAAAACCGTCGCGCACCGGATTCAGAGAAACCGTAGAATCTCTGAACGGTTAGACCGCAACTGATCTGGCGAAACCACACGGTCCACTGGAATTCATGTCCGGGGCCGCACGTACTGTTCAGAGAAACATCAACACGCCCTCGCATTGCCTGCACACCGAATTCAGAGAAACCGTAGAATCCCTGAACGGTTAGACGGCAACTGATCTGGCGAAACCACGCGGACCACTGGAATTCGTGTCCGGGGCCGCGCGTACTATTCAGAAAAACATCAAAACCGCCGCCGCCGGATTCAGAGAAACCGTAGAATCTCTGAACGAGACGGCAACTGATCTGGCGAAACCACACGGTCCACTGGAATTCATGTCCGGGGCCGCACGTAC
>JAKFUT010000054.1 GCA_021732565.1 Candidatus Obscuribacterales bacterium | reverse complement strand
GGCATGAGGGGATCTTCTCTTGTTTTGCGGGCATCCAGCGAGGAGTGACTGTGCCGGGCATCATCCAATAAAGAGCTTATCGATTCCCAATCAGCGCACAGAGATTTGCTGATTGCGGATGACGCGCTGAAAGACTTGACCAATTGGTCAAGTAACTCCATGCGTTTGGAGCGATATACTCCGTCATAAGCGTTGATAGTAACTTTTAGTTCGTGCAACGTGCGAATTTCTTTGGCCGTCCGCCACAAATCCATGGTGAGCCACAGGCTCCACGCCAGAAAGACTATGGAAAGCGCTGCCAGAGCTGACGGATAAGTAAACCACGCAACCGGGGATCTCATTATCCCTCCGTACAAACGGGAAGCTGAAACCAGAAGCAACACCCCTCTGTCTCTACATTATTGTGAACACCAATTTCGCCACTATGCTCTGCGATAATTCGACTGCATATCGCCAGACCGAGTCCGAAACCAGCCTGTTTTCCAGCCTGTTTGAACGGAGCAAAGACTTCTTTGAGTAGACCCTGCGGTATTCCCGGACCTCTATCTTCAACCTCGATTCGGCAGTAGGAATTGATCACAGACTGTCTCACTATGATTCTTGAGTTCGGGGGCGAAAATTTCAGTGCGTTACCAATGAGGTTCTGCAACACTCTTTCTATTTTGTAGGTATCGATATCAACAATAACGACATCCTCAATAGTGTGTCTCCCCAGGGCAATTGCCTTAACATTTGCAACCGGTGACATGCAATCAACAACGTTCATTACTAAGGAGGTAAGATCTGCTTTTATACAGAGATTTTCTTTTCCTTGACTATCTTGAAAAGCCAATAACATATTCTCGAGAAAGTCAATCTGCCCTCGGATACTTGCAAGGCGTCGGCGTTTAACTGCATACTCACTTTGTGCCGACAGTGTTGTGACGAATGACTTAAGCGCTTCCAACGAATTGGCGAAACTAGAGTGAATCATATGGGACAGATCAGAGCGAGACTTTTGCTGAGACTGCATAACGCCCGTCTCACGAGCTGTCACCAAGATGCGGTTTCTATAACAACACAGAGACAGGACTGCTGGAACCGTGCGCTGAGAACGCAAAATAAAGCTTCCGTTCAACTGGAAACTACCGGGAGCTGAAGATTGAATCTCGGCAAATGATTTTCTCAGGTCTGCCCCGGTTGAGGCGACAAATAGCAACGGAAAGGGCGTTCCAACAGCGGTGCTTGCATCTCGACCGACTAGTTTTTCAGCAGGCTCATTCAAAATTTTTACCGTCAAGTCGGTATCGTCTATTACAAAGACAGGATCTGGCGATGTGCTGGCGAAAAGCACAAGTTCGTTCCTTCTGCTTACTACTTGGGCTACAAGTGAGTCCACTTTCTTCGAGATATTACTGGTCAGCAGCGGGCTCAGAGCATTTCTCCCGGTAAGCGCATATCGCATGCGCCTGAGAAATTTAGCGGCTTGTAGATTGATTATGTATAAGTAAGCGATGAATCCTACGGTGAATGAGATTGCCATTGAATACAGCATGAATAGCTTGACGAAGTCCCAATCCTCCAGACTGTTGCTTGTTTCGCACAAAGCTAGTCCTGTGCAAAGTAGCGGTAGAATCCCCACCAAAATTAAGAAAGACAAAGACTTTGCCATTTCACCAAGCCTTTCCGGAAACTCAATTGTATCAATGGTGATTGGATTTTACTTGCAAGATAACCAAGAACTTGTTGCCTGTTTTGCCGGTCTACTTGTATCGAGCCATCACAGAATCGAGACGCCCTCTCTCCACAGAATAGTTTTCGGGCAATTTATTTCGCACCTTTGGCAGAAGGGGGGATACCCCGGTATTCGAATTCCAGGGAACGCTGGCGATTTCATCGATGAGCGAAGTAATTGTTCTGCGGTCATGGCGGCTGTCCAGCTCCAGCAAACAAACCTGTGCAAGACTTGTCAGATAACAGAGGCGGAAAGGGGTTACCTCCTGGTAGCGATTTAACACGATTGCCCTGTGCGATTTTTGCTTTTCGCAAAGTAGCACACATTGCTCATAGTCTTTTCTGGCCAGCTGCTTTTCTCCCAGACTCATATAGATGTCTCCCTCTATTTGCAGCGCTTCCGGCATAGAGAGTTCGTCACATGCAGCCAAATATTTTTTTACCCATGTCAGTGCTTCATCATGTCTACCTATGAATTCCAGACTCTGAGAAATGTTCTTGAGTGCGCTTACAGTTCCGCTATCATTTTCACCCAAAATCTCTTTGCACAAAGTATATTGCTTGATCCACAGTTGGTCCGCACCGCTCGACTTGGGGTCGAGAATCATTGTTTGACCTAGTTTTGAAAAGAACTCTCTTGATGGGAGATAATGTGCTTGTCGAAAGACATCGAAACAAGCGCAGATAAGATCGGCAATGGCTCGCGGATCGCTTGAAGGATAGAGCGATAACGAATCTGTGGCTGCCTTTTCGCACAGCTGAACAGCTTTCGTAGTGTTGCCCTGCGCTGCCATGGCTTGAGCAAGCTTCAACTCTAGTGTAGCGTTCGTCATGCTGGCCGCATCGTGGGCAGCGTACCGCAGATAACGCTTATAAGCTTCCCCTACCCTTCCAGTCTCCAACAGCTGATTCATTGTACTGTTGACCAATTCATGCCTTTGCGCGGGCGGCAGAACACCGGCGACCAAGTCGAAAACTAACGTCGTCCGCTCAGTACGCAATAACACCAATGGCAGTAGCGCGACAATAGCAATTGCTCCAACCATGATTGACCTCGCTACCGGATTCATCCGTCGCGAGCGCTCTAATAAAGGGAACTGCTCGGGCCGCTCGAGGCAGTCCTCCAGCGCTGTTCTAAATTCACACATGCTTTGAAATCTGTCTGCAGGATTCTTCGCCAGGGAGGTAGCGACAATTTCCTGAAGTCGCGCTGGCAATTTTTCCGGCACTGCATCAGCAAGATTCGGCAACTTTTCGGTGGCGTGTTTATACAAAAGTGATGTGGGCGAATCGGCTTCGAAGAGCATCCGCCCCGTAATCATTTCGTACAATATGCAACCCAATGAATAGATATCGCCCTTGCCAGGATCCGCCTTTCCCTGCAACAGTTCCGGAGGCATATAACCGGGTGTACCGATCAGTTGTCCGGTCATCGTTAAATCCGATCGTGAATTCGCAATATGGGAGCCCTTGGCGAAATCTGGACCGACAGTTTCAATGGGAGGAACGCTCCCAAGACCGAAATCTATCACTTTGACGTAGTCCTGCGGAATATTCATCACCAGGATGTTGGACGGTTTGAGATCACGATGTGCAATTTCGGCTTCATGAACAAAACTCATCACGTCACAAATCTGAGCAGCAATGGAAGCGGCCCGTTTCCAATCAATTCGTGCTTCTCTAGTGATTATGCTACTTAAGGGTAACCCGTCAACTAGTTCGGTGACGATAAAAGCGTTATCTCTTTCATCTTTTCCAAAGGAAAAAATCTGAACCAAATGCGGGTGCTGAAGCCCGCATAGAATCTTTGCTTCCCTCTTGAATCTCTCGTACCATTCCGTTTCCTTGGCCAGATCCGGATGAAGAAATTTAATGGCGACTTCACGATTGAGATGAATGTCGCGCCCTTTGAATACAGTCGACATGCGGCCTTGCGCAAGTTCCGCAATCAATTGAAACCTGTCGTTAACGACCTGGAAGCCGAACCCGTACATGCGATGACTCCTATCTGGAAAATATACCCTCCCTCTTCGACCTATAACAACGAGAGCCGCTCTGTCAGTGTAATTCCATACATCGAACTTCGCCAATTGGTTCTAGATGAAAAGCCGGAGCAATTCTCGCCACTTTGGCTCCTACAAGAAATCTCGAGGGCATAGTCTCGAACTGAAGATTGCCGCAGTAACCAATAATGCTCCATTTGTTTTCTCAGTGCTGCGACAATTCATCGAACGTTGCCAGAAACCACAGTTGTTGCAAGTTCGTTGTCGCTAAGCGAGCGCGGTCGATGAGCTCCCTGCTAGATAAATGCCGTTGTGCGGCTCGGCTGGAGTCGATAGACTTGGCGAAGTCGACAAAGCAAGAGCTGGACATCAAAGGCACACGAGGGACCAAGCCCATCGCATATAGAGTCGGCTACCAGGATTTCGTCTAGATCTGTCAGCAAGCCAGGATCAAGTTATAGCTAGAGAAGCGAATTAATTCTCTGTCTGTAACTTTCGCTCACCGGCAAGAAAACTCGTAAATGGAACCAACAAGCAAAATGAGAGAATCAAAGCAAAAGTCGACGTGTCGTGTTATTCATGGCCAACAGTAGCAGGTTCGCCTAGCTTTTCGTTGCTACTGTGCGCCAGAATAAAGATTACAAATGCAAGCAGCCCGAATACCGGCGCCGCCTACCTCAGTATTCTTGTAGTTTAAATCCACAGGGGTCAACGCTTGCTGAGGCTGCAGTGCATTCTGAGCCAAAGCATCCCCATCATACTTCCCCCCCACCGTAAGTGTCCGTCTAGGTCAGGTGTCAAAAAGAACTCGTAGATTTTTCTCCACGGTTCCTTTTTATGTTTGTCTTTACTGCAGTCCCCCGGATTGATATACCCTTCCTCCCGCAGTTCTTTGGTATATTGGACTGTGTATCTTCAGGGTATTGCTCTTTGATTCGAAAGCTCAAGGTAATCGGAATTGTTCTGCTTGTGTGGACCGTTGCCTTTGGGATTTGCTGGTGTATTGCGATGGAATCACTGCTTTCCGGGCAATATTCATGGGCGTTGCCGGCCTGGAATCTTGTGCTTTTGTTGAACCCCCTCTGCACCGAGGCATATAGCTTTAGGGCAGAAGTAAACCAGTCCTACGGGTTCTACGAGAATGCCATCAGCGACCTCAACATATGCTTGCGTTCTCATCCTAATGACCCATCCCTTTATCAGAACCGTGCACTTAATTACATTGAGATTCGTGATTTTAAAAGAGCCTTTTCGGATATCAACAAAGCTATAGCGTTGGCTCCGCAAAAAGCCGCCTACTATCTTGTGAGGGCAAAGGTCAATGAACGAAGTCGAAACTTGCAGGATGCAATAAATGATTGCGATACTGCAGGTAAGTATGATCAACGTACTATTCCTGAAGCCTGTTTCATTCGCGGACTGGCTTACCAGAGGATGCCAGACAGAGTCAAGCAGGCAATAAAAGAATACGATCTATGCAGCACCGATTCACGGCTGCGATTGCCGGCATTGTTCAATCGAGGTTGGTGCTTCAAGAACTTTGAAACTGATGCGGACTGCAAGTCGGCGCTGAAAAATTTCGCTGAAGTGGTTGAGGAGTTGAAAGAGAATGGCCGGATGTTGTACGAGTTGAGCAAAGAGGATCTTGATGATTTTGTAGTGTTCAGTGAATTGCCTGATCGCCCAAAGACGCCTTTCCCTTCATTGTCCGAAATGTCCCAACTCAAACCGGGAACGATTGGGTATCAATTGAAGCGATTGAATGCTGCCCACGGAGTGCCGTCCAGCCCCGCTGCGGATTATCTCCTGGTCATGGCGTTTAGATCCCGGCACCGAGTGTACGCCAGCTTAGGACAAGATGAATTAGCATTGAAGGAGAGCAAGGAAGCTGAGTCCTACGATTGCCCGTAGGTAGTCAACGAATGGTGGTGCCCGCTTCTCTTTCTTTCACCTAGCCTTGAAAGATGCGCTTAGACAGCGGAAGCACCGGTCTATTTCTCTATATAATTTATGCGGACAAAATTCTTTTTGAATTCCGCAATACTCATCTTAAAGATGCCATCATCGACGCCATCCTTCGCCCCACCATTGATGTCAAACGGCTCGTAAGGGTTGAGCGTGGAATTTGATTTTTCTCGTGAAGGCTTAATAGGATTTTCCAGAATAACTGAATTTGATGGTTCATCAAAACGAAGTGCATAACCATGCTGTGGAATCACCCCTGGATTCTCCGGAAAACGTGTATCAGCAACCATTGTCCGTCCGCTCTTGGCAGACTCCTTGAGGAAATCGCGCAACTGATCGTCAGTTCGTTTTTCCTTTTCCATATCAAATGTCTGACCTTCGCGGCCTGTAAGCAATTTGAATGCGTCCGATGCATGCCCTCTCAGAATTCTCGCTGCCGGAATTGGAGATTCCAATTTTTCTTTGTCTTCGTCGCTAAGTCCTTCCTTGTTCCCGACCATATGCTTGACGTAATGATCAGAAAGGGCCTTTTCCAAAATGGCAGCTTTTTGACCGCTAGACCACTTCGCCATCTCTGCATCTGTTGGAGTTTTAACTGTGATTGGCTCATTCGGCGCACCGGGGAAGGTGACTGTGTGGGTGCCGTCATTGTTATTCTTAATCAACTTGTCCATTATCTTGGGATCGAGCTGCTTTAAACTTATAAGTGGAGACATGAAGAAACAACTACCGTCAGAACCTTGTGAGATCAGATCAGGATTATTTTTGGCGATCTGCAACCGGTCTTTTGCGCTCTGCATCGATTCGCTAATGACGTCCGACAAAAACTCCTTTTCAGATGCATATCCGGCAATCTGAGGCTTCTTCAAGTCACCCATCTCTGCTTTGGGTATCTCCACAAAGGCACCACGTCCATCATTGCGTGAGACCACCTCTTTGCCATCCACAACGCTTGTATCAGCGTACGTCTTCGTGACCAGGTGCTTCTGGTAGCTTCGCAGATCCTCAAGAGCATCACGTTGTTCCTTAGATAAGTCTTTTCGCTTCAGTGCCTCGTCTACTTGACCCGGAGTTATCTGACCGGCGTTCTTCTTCTCGGTGTCGAGATGGGAAAAGATTTTAGTCAAATCTTTTACAGCCAAAGCTCTATCACCCTTACGAAAGAACTCTTTGTCCTCCGAAAGTTTTTCCATTCTTGCCAGGCCTTCTTTCGTGAGTCCCTTGCTGTCCTTGCCTTCAAATTGTTCTTGCATGGATTCCAAAGCCGTGTGCAGAGCAACTAGCCTCGGTGCATTGTCACCATTGGCCATTTTTGGATCAGTGATTTTCTTCGCTATTTCGCTGGCGGAAATCACCCCGTTTTTATCTTCATCTAACGCTGCGAAATTTTCGCGGGTCCACTTTGTCAAATCTTTCATGTCTTTCATGCGCTGTTCAGCATTTTTTGACAGCTCTCTGCTTTCGGGTCTCTTAAAACCTTCCTTCTCAGCGTCGGATGCATTTAACTTCTCCGAGACTTGATCTGCTATCTGCACAGCCTTCACAATTTCAGGAAACTCAGGCTTCTTCTCATTTCCGTCGGTCTTACCTGGAGGAGGAATGTCCTTCGGCAAATCAGTGCGCAGACGCTCTTTTTCTTCGCCATCACCTGCGAGCAAATTCACTTTGAATGGATTTTCAAACACAATTTCGGTGGTAGTTTCTTTACCTTTCAGAGGTTTCTCTCGTTCGTCCGTTTTGTCGACAGTTCCTCCAGAGACAGCAGTGCCAGGGGAGACCTTCGCTCGCGACTGTTCCGCGGTTTTGGCTATAGCTGACTCCTTCGCTCCGTCTTTTGGTGGCGCTACTGTTGCATCACGTTCTAGCGAGCGCCGATCACTTCTTGCAGCTTCGCGTTTATCAGTTGGAAGTGTGTCAGGCGAGGAAACCTTCTCATCGGTGAGCGTCACTCGGCACCATTCAAGAAAATCTTGTGCCGCTGAATTTGTGCCTGGAAGTTTCAGTGCATCCTTTTGCAAGCCGGCAAGTGCTTCCTTCATGGCGGAGCCCGTCTGTTCCGACTCTATGGTGGTCTCTTTCAACAAGGACCCTTCAAGAACGTCGCTTTCATTGCTCATCACAGGATCACCTCTAAGGGAGACAAATTCTCCGACTTAATCGGAGTCGCCATAATCGAACGGAACGTCGAGCTGTTTTAGCAGCCTCGCAACAACGTAAAAAACTCAGCAGAAAGCCCCGTGAAGAAACACGAACTGAGTACAAGAAGTTCCTTTAACAAGTCTGATTGTCTGGCGTCATAAGCGCAATTCGATAGTAAACATGAATAGACTTGATTTAGGCGCCAGTTAACTGAAACTTCCGGATCAGCCTGCTATATCCGCTTGCCGCCAATTTCATCGGATTCTGCGGATTTACGTAGGACTAAGATACCCGAATAATTTGGCGTGGTCTTGGCAGGGCTCGGTCCATTGTGCCCATGGCAATCTTAAGCCGGAAGATTGATCGGTTTTACATGCTCGGCTGTCTCTCGCACTTTTCTTACAGCATCGGATACAGGTAGATTGAGGGTGAGTACTTGTTTTGCCACGCCCCCGGCTTGTGATGGGGAAAGTTGCCCCGTCGACACCAGCGTCTGAATATCAAGCGCTCTCTGCACATGAACCGGGGTAAGAACTTTCTGACTGACCAGAAATTTTCCAAGCGGAATACCTAGTTCCATAGCGCCTTCCAGAACAGCCAAAATCTCAGTTTCGCTGATGATCCCACTGGTAACGAACAATTCTCCCAGCCGAATCCACTCTCCTCTGCGCTTTGATTCTTCGGCCTCGGAAAAATCGAACTCCGGGAGACGTTGTTTCAACACTGCTGTTTTGAAGTACTCGATCATTTTATCCCTGGGAATTCGTCCACTATCGGACATGGGCAGAGACTTCAAAGCGGACCACAACGTAATTTCGGTTATCATCCGCTCTTTCAATAGATATGATCCAAGAGGCAACGAATCGCGCAAAGCGTGTGTGACTGCCAGCGCAAGAGGTTCTCCGTCAACCACCTCCGATTCCAGCAGAAGCCTGCCGAGTTCACTCAGATAGGCAAGCTTGTATGAATACCATCCTGCATCAAGTAGAACAGCGATCAAGTCACGTTTTTTCTTCACCACCTCAGTGAGAAACTTCGTAGCCGGTCGCACATCCAGTCCGCCATGTCGAATAAGACGTTGAAGTCGAATGGTTTCCATGAAGACGCGATGATCCAGGTATCCTTCGCTTAT
Organism: Candidatus Obscuribacterales bacterium; assembly: GCA_021732565.1. Classification (GTDB taxonomy): domain Bacteria; phylum Cyanobacteriota; class Vampirovibrionia; order Obscuribacterales; family Obscuribacteraceae; genus JAKFUT01. The sequence continues at coordinate 4,065 of JAKFUT010000054.1, read as the reverse complement.
CAGGACGTCGGACAGCCCGGGACCTTTATCGAATGCGAATTCAATACATCGTCTCAGGTCGGCCGGTGTTATCAAATCGGCTCCAATCAAAAGTTCCCCAAATAGAGGTATGACAGAAGGCTTTTCTGGAGGCATCGTCAGTTCCTTTCAAGGTTGCTTAGTTGACCCGTACTCCATCGCAGGATAGCTGCAGCAAAGAATTCCTTCAGGTTAACACGCATCAGCCGGAAATTCATTATCACCATGAACCTTTCAGCGACCTTCCTGTGCCAATCGGGACTGCATCAATTTTGAACTTTCGGAAATTTTCGACCGATAGAAAGTTTCCGACGGAGATGACATACAGCAACTCCAACACGTACAATATGGCTGCTGTGATCGCCATTTCGTTCGGGTATGGGAGGCTTATGCAAAGTAACAGGATTCTGTCGAATTTAACTATGGCACTAGCAGTGATGCTTCTAGCACCGCTGCTTAATGTGCCGAGGGAACCCGCTGATGCAGCTTGTTGTTACTTTGCGGCCAAAGACAAAGACATAAATCAACCTGGACAAAAAGCGTTTATTTCTTGGAACCCGATCACCAAGAACGAGTCATTTACGGTGCAACCAAAGTTTGAAGGTAACGCTGTTGACTTCGGAATGGTCATCCCTTCGCCGTCACGGCCGAAGCTCGATGAAATGCCTCGAGATTTTTTCAAAAATCTGGCCTTGTACACAATATTGATGCCGCTGCCTCAGCCGATCTATACGCCACTCGATCCGCCACTCCCTCCACCACCTTGCGCTGCCGCTGGCTTTGCTGGAGGCGGAGGCGGGGGAATGTCGCCCAAGAAGGAAAAAGTACGGGTGCTTGAGTCAGGCGTAGTTGGTTCGCTGGATTACAAGATAATTGTGGCTGATGAAGCCACGGCTTTGTTCCAGTGGTTGAAGACAAATCATTATTCCTATGGTGGCGATGAATCTACACTCGAGTTCTATATCAAGAAGAAATGGTTCTTTACTGTAATGAAGATCGATTCAAAACAAATGAAGAAAGCGTCGGACGGTTCATATCTGGGAGAGGTTACCCCCACTCGATTCGCCTTCTCTTCGGAGCAATGTATTTACCCCCTGAAGATAACGCAGATTTCGGTAAAGGACAAAACTGAGGCTCTGTTCTATGTTCAGGCACCGGGGCAAATGGATCTCGAGTCTGAGTGGTCCTGGATGCACTCATATCGACCGATGTTCTTAAACTACATGCTTGGATGCAGCGCAGATCCGCATCAACAAGAGGAACTACAAACTCGGACTTTGTGGCTTCAGAAAAAGCAGGCTAAAGATCCCAAGTACGAAACTACCAAGCTTGAGTGGGCCAAAAAACTGGGCGACGCTGAGATGAGCGTCCTGGATGATCCTCTCAAGAACTACGGACAGGCGGGCACAGGAGATTTGCCCCCTGGAGCCCGCGCAGTAACTCTAGACGACTTTATGAAAGAGCTGAAGGACGGAACTCAAAAGCACTACAAAGGGAAAGTACCCGCAGATGTCCAAAATGAGCTAGCTCGCATGGGCGATATTTATCAGCCGTCCAAGGGGATAATTGTCAAAAATGACGAAAAAAGTCTTAGCAGAGGATTCATATCGACCCGTTATTCCTGGTACCCCGCCCGCGAAGTCCCTCGCGACGAAGTAAAAGGACTGGCTCTCCTCAAAGGACATTTGCAGAAAGGGCAGTGGTTAACAAAGTTCCGCAAGAACGTCCGCAAAGATGAAATGACCAAGGATCTTATACTGACTGAGGTTCCGAAGTTGGAGCAGCAGACTTACTTCCGAGTTATGCCAACTTCGCCTCCATAGGCTAGCGGAGAACCACCCCACTCCCTCCACCGCCCGAAAACGAGCGACTCCTCACGAACCGCTCGTTTTCGTAGTTATGATTGCGCTTCCAGGGTCAGTTTCTGTTCAATTGAGTCAGCATCTTTGGCATTCAGTCGACCGAGGAGACCAGCCCAGCGAGTGAGTTCACTGCGCGAGATTCGCACACGACTCGACTGGTTTACATGGTTATCCCAGACCGACACAGTGCGCATGCCTTCAATTCGTTCTCCTGGAACAGGCTCTGCCACATTCATCACGGGAACTTTGCATGGCGGAGCAACAGGCGGCACTGGCGCAGCATTTCCATTTGGACGATTCGCAAATTTCTTCATGTCTCTATACCAACCTTACCCACGTGGACCAGTATGGTTCTGAACTGTTTCAAACTTGTGGCTAAGATTAAAGTGAATCGGCGGTGCCGACGTGATTCAATTCACGCAAACATTCTGAGAAGTCAAATCCAAGCGCTCTCTCGACGCTGACCCCAGAGGGTAACATTGATGCCGCGATGGTGGTGTTGGGATCTTGCGTGATCAGGTTGTAGACGAAAGACTTGTTACGGGAGAACTGTTGGATTTCTACGAAAAATGAGCCAACAAATTCGCCATCGTATATAAAGGCAAAGAGTATCGCACCGGTCATACCTAGAGTAAACGTGAGACACCCCGTCCCCTTTTCCTGCCCCAACCATTCCATGGCGCTGTCCATGCCTGAACGTGCATCTGCAACTTCATTCAATTCTAAGGGAACACCGAGGAACAATGACGCCATAGACAGCACTACATCATCGGGCCAATCACACATAATGGCTTGTGTTCCCTCGGATTGGCAGTCCGCCAGCAACAATGAAAGTGCCTGCCGTGTCGGTAACGGCGGCTTGGACGCCTCGTTACTAAAAATGGCACCTACGCATCTGCCGCTCTGCACAAGAATTGCTCCGCGAGACTTAGTTTTATCGCAGGAGAATTTGCAACAGCCAGTGCGCTTATTCTGCTCTAACGACAGAATGAACTGGTGAAAATCCGCGGGTCCGTTCATTTCAATTATGTCGGGTTCAGTGCCCGTCATCATTAGATCTGTCGCCCGACGAATCTTGAAATATGGCGGTGAACCAGTTGAGCACTGCTCGAAGGCATTATCATTCGAATAGAGTACTCGGGCAGCAGCGTCGGGTCCTTTGATCCCTACCAGGTATCCCTGGCCCATCGCGCCGCCTCCTGCACTTAGCCACAACTTCCCGTTGCGAATAGAGGCAAACTGCGCAACTATTTCTTCGCCGGGTTCCAATCGCTCCTCCGTCGGGAGAAAACCGCGGACATCCACAACGCAACCGCCCGGTGCCATGGCAATGACTTTGCATACCAGAAGTTCTGAAGACGAGTCGGCTTTTGGGAAATCATCTCCATCGACCGATTTCGGCAGCGTTTGTTCGCCAGAATTCTCATCAGATGAAAGCGGCGGGTTTGATTGAGTTTCAGGCAAGTCATTGTTCATCACAGATACTCCATGATTTGAGAACATCCAAATCTATTTCTCAACTATAGCTTCTCTGAGAAGCAAAGAGGGGGTATGAACAGCACAGGTTCCGCTAGAATGCCACACGTTTTCGCACCATCTCATGATTTTGAGAATAATCCAATAACACTTCTTGCTTAAATTGTGAGAGGTTAACAAAGTGGACGTTCATGGTTCAGGGAACTATCGACAATTACTTGAATGACGATAATCTCCAGAAAGTCTCCGCCCGTGGTTCACATTGTCAACACTTCAAATAACTCCAGCGAGTAATATTCTTCGAGCCATCCAGACAATTTTCTACTTTGTATCCTTTGGATATACAAGTGCCTCTCTTGATCAAATCTAGATAAAACGAGATCATTAGTCGATCTACAACCTACCGGTGGTCCTGCAGTCCTGCCGGGAACACAGGTGAGGTGTGGCAATTTGGAGGCTCACATGGCTAAAACTAACGTAAAACCGCATGAACCCGAGCTTAAGCGCGTTAAGCAAGATACGATCGCGGAACAAATTTCACGCTTCTTAGTCGAGTTGCGTCTCCATTCCGATCCGTCAAATGTAATGTTGTATCAAAATATTCTTGGAGGAACTCTTTCTCCCTATCTCGATCGCACGGGTCGAGCTCAAGGACTGACAGAGAAGAAGGAATCCTTTTGCAATCGGGCCCCGGCAAACGAGATCATCC
>JAKFUT010000219.1 GCA_021732565.1 Candidatus Obscuribacterales bacterium | reverse complement strand
TGGCCGTGTCGGCGCCGAAGTAATTCATGATTGCTTCGTCAAAAACGACTTGAGTGAAGCAGCCATGGCGCCTTACCAGAAACGACTGGAAGACAGTTTTGTCGTGAAAGATGCGTTTAAAGATCGCTACTTCCGCTGGACGTTCATGGAAAATCCACGTCTGTTAGGCGAGTATTTGCCGAAAGTAGCCAAGGGCGTCGACGATGGGCACCCTCTATTGGCCGCATTTGGAGCGGGGTTCCCGAATCCTTTCCGTGCAGCCGGTGATGCATTGCGTGTGCTCAGTTTGCTTGAACAGGGCAAAGATATTGGACCGATCAAATATAAGCCGGATTACAAACATATCGACCCGGACTTCACTCCGCCCAAAATCGATCAACCGAACTTCGACAAGGCAACGATTTATTCCCGCGCTGATGCGGTATTCTTCGCTGCCACCAAATATCATGAGGGCAACAAGCACATCGATGAATTCAACGCAGACGTCTGCGTGAAGTGCATCGACCACTACGAGAAACGTGGAAAAACCACACCTTGCGTCGCCGATTGCACTGCAGAAGTGCATAGAGTCGACGTGATAGACAAGGTGAAGAGGCACGGAATGTCGTTGGAAAATTGCGTGCAATGCCGCACTTGCGAAATCGTTTGTCCCGAGGTCAATCTCAGGGTCAAACCGACAGAACAAGGCAGCGGTCCCGATTTCATGGGTCTTTAATAGTTAGCAAAATTTGATAATTCACTTGACATTGACATCGTAGTGACCGATAGTTAATCTGCTGGCGGCTTAAGCTGCATTCTTACCAGGGCTTATCAGGGGCTTCTCTTTCAACACATATTCAGCTGGTAGTTCCGGCTTGCTTTTTGCATGCCAGGACTGGAGGTAGATAGATGTCCCAATATCAAAGTCACCCCTCCGTCGCATCCCATCACGGAGGCAACCGTCCCCCGGAGCCGGAAGGACTCGATCCGCTTTTGTTTTACGAAAGTGGTGTCATTGGAAGGGAATTTGATGCATTTATTCCAGGACTAAATGATGCGCGGGAGCATGAAGCCCGGCGCAGCGAAGTTCTCATGAAGACATGGCGAGGAGTGCCGAGCATGAAAGATGATACCAGCACCGCCATTCGACATGGGCTCGCAGGAGTACGTGATTTTGAGTACAACAATGTCGTAAATACGGAACGGATGATCATCATCATCCTCACAGTGATGACAGTGATTACCGGGTTGATCTTCGCCGCTTTTATGGCGAGCATGTAGCTAAAAGTAACACCGCCGTGAAGTTTCCTCCCACCGGAACATAATAGCGTAGCGAGATGGAGCATGATCACTCAATCATTGCTGCCACATTCCTGCCACAGCTGCTGATCTTCATTTGGAATTGCCAGCAGGCCGCTCTGCCGAGTCGACGGAAAATCATTTGTATTGAACCCAAAACCAAAGATCATGTACCACGTAATTTACGCCATGGTGATACTACATTCGGTGCTCTGGATTTTGCCCGATTTTTCATCACTCTGGTGGCCCGTTCCCTGGACATTGTTAATGGTTTACGCGAATCACGCTGCAGCGAAGAAGCAGGTCTTGTAGTCTGACCGATACAACTAACGCTGGTTCGTGAATGGAATGGTGCCAATTAGCTTTCCTCTGGTGTCACGAAGAGTTAAGAACTCCTGTCCATTGGACATTCGCGTAATATTGAATCTGTATGGACTATGGTTCTTCTGAAGATTGTTGTTCAATTGTTCCACTGCGTACTTTACCGATCCATCGCCAATGGTCTCTTTGATGCTTCCAAGATGCTCCGCCATGACTGCATGGGCAGCGTATCGTTCAGCCTGCACCAATTCCCGGGCAAATCTACGTCCGCCGATGGAAAAAGAGTCCTCTGCCACCAATCTACCATTCGGCAATGTCCAATTAAGCCCGTCGACATTTTGCGCCAGCGACTCAGCCAGCGACAACGTCTGATTTATAGCGGGTTCTTGAAGTTCTTCCCCTGGCGAATTGGAAAAACACGCTGGATATTGGTCGACGAAACTCGTGACAGGGTCAGGCACGCCGAGAAGGTACATACCATCACCAGGGTTGGCGGTTGCGTCGAATCCACATGGCCATTTATGCGTGTCATTATCGGCGTCCCCGTGATCAGGAACCCCTGCAGAATCAGGCAACATCCCCGCGAGGAAGTTGCCGGTCAAAGGAGTGTCGCCGTCTGGCGGGGTAGGTGTTTCATCTAACCCTTCAGCCCCGTCGCTGAAGCACTTCAACGCTCCGGTAACTTCAATCGCGTTACATTCTCCTTCAGTAACTACCGGCTTCCAATAGGTTGGTTCGGCAGGAAGAACTGCGGGCTGAATGCCTGGCGCGAAACGAGCGGCTAGCGCGGACGAGGCGACGGAGGAGTCGAAGGGAGCGATTACAATTGATTCTTGACCAAGCCGGTTTTCAGCACAACCTGGTTCAACAAGCATTGTAGTCGTGATCCCTCGAGTCGACATGCTACTTTCGGAACGTGAATTCTCCAACGCAGAAGCAATCTTTGATCGTTGAAATTCTCGGGTCGGTTTCGTGAATCCTGATGTGGCAATCAGTCGGTCAGCGGAATCTCTCAGGCACAAACAATCCTGACCGTTAGACATTCGAGACACACAAAAGCGATAGGGTGCCTTGGCGGTGTCAAGAATTGCGTTCAAGCGGTCGATGGCGTCCTTCGCGGCGACAGCCCCTTCGCTCTGCTTCAGGAGCTTGAGTTGTTCTACAAGGTCGCCGTGAGCTGCCCGTCGGTCAGCTATGGAAGAGAACAGTTTCAAGAAAGTGTTTCCCGTTGCAAGAAATTGTGATACCAGCGTTTCCTGCAGCTGTACTTGTGGCTGCTCCCGGACCGTTTCGTTCGGTGTGATGGACCGCCCTACCAGCGGTGGCGATAAATCTCTAATCTCCCCTTTAGCATCACACTGAGATCGAATCGCATCAGCTTCGTGTGCCGCCGATCCCGGCTCGTTTGCAGTGATTGCCGATTCCGGCGCCAGGAATCCATCGCTTTCAATCTCTCCATCACCGACACAGTCGGATCGAATCGCGTCGGATTTCGGCTTCAACGAGGAACCATGATCCGCTCCAACCGGTAGCGGGGAAGCATCCTTTCCGCCTTCACTACCGGTTTGGATTTGTCCGGTTAATTTTTCGGTGCCGCCGACATCAGAGCGGGGAGACTTACGAATCGCAGTGAAGGCAGGAGTGAATGATACAGTGGCAATCAGTACACCGCTCTTAGCTCTAAGAACCAGGAATTCCTGGCCGCCTGCAGCTTTAACTACACAGAATCGATACGGGCTGTGGTTCCTGTCAAGATTGCCATTAAGATGAGCAACCTCAGCTTTCACCGCCGCATCTCCCACGATTTCTTTTATGCTTCGTAGATGGTCAGCCAGAGCTGCATGGGTCGATCTTCGTTCGGAGGTCGTTAATTCTCTCAAAAACCTCTTTCCGCTTTCAGAGAAATCCAACTGAGATTGCAAATTCCCCGATGATGAAACCCAATCTGTTAACGAGGCACAATCCGCCACAAAAGCCTCTACTTTGTGTTGCGAATCTGCCTGAGCATCAGAAATCGGCAAAGCAGCAGCATGCGCGGCGCCACCGCGCTCGATAGCTAGCGACGGAATGTCTTTTGATTCTATAGATACAGTGCTATCCAAACGTTATTGCAGTGACAGCCTAAACTTGTGCCAACCCGAATTTAGCAAGGTTGAATCGGCGAATGCCGAATTCTACCAGCATGGGGACAGACTCCCATCATCCCCTTTCCCTTAGGCACCGTCACCCTCCCTCATCTTTGATATTAGTCATGAATTCTGACCAAGTCCTGTCTGATTTAGAAGCAGACCCGATTCCTTGAATTAATCTTCAATACTCACGGGAGACTGTTTGCGTCGAAAGAACAATGACGCGATCGCAAGACAGAACATAAAGCCCAAAAGAGCCTGTGCATCTTCAGGCAGATGATCCGAGTCTCTCGCGCCACGAGCCAAAGCGATGGCGGCCAGCCCACAACTGCCTATTACGAGATCATAGAGAAACATCAGCCGTCGCCCTGTTCCTTCAAACTGAAATGTGCGAGAAAGAGGAAATGCCATCACGAGCACAGCCGAATATGCCACTATCAACCCGCCCTCGCTCAGCAACTTCGCTGCGCCGCAAATAGCAACAACCATGGAAGCAATTATTAGCGATCCAAAAGCATAAGACGAATATCTCTCCGCCGAAGTCAGAACGCGGCGAGTAAGAGGATCAAGACACAGAGCAAGGTTAAAGAGTTGATTTCCCAACCACGAAATGAGTACCAACAAAAGATAGAGAGCCCGCATTGGCGGCAATAGCCAAATTATCCAGAACAAGGGACCAGTTCTTGACACCTTGGAGAGCGCAAGCGAGGACCCTGCCACAACACCGTACAAGAAGTGGCGATGCTTGAGCGACTCTATCACTCCTTCCCTGGCCCAGGAATTGTTTGGTTGAAGGCGCAAAGCCTCCCTGAAGTGATCCATCGCCTCCTGAGTGCGATTCTGGTCCAAAAGCAACCAACCTTTATTCGCATGCGTTAACGAGGAGTCCGGATTGTGGGACAAAGCCACATCGACACTCTCAAGTGCTTCCTTGCCTCTCTTGAGTCGAATGAGCGTCATGGCGCGGCAATTGAGACAGCTGATATGCTCCGGATCCGCCTGCAGCCCATGTTCGGCTTCTGCCAGAGCTAGCTTCAACTTGCCCTGAATTAAATAGAGCCGAGAAGAGACATCCAGATACCATGCGTTATCCGGCGCTAACCGCAAAGCTTCGTCAATGAGCTTTCGAGCCTTTTTGTAATCATCTTGTTGGAAATGAATGTAGGCTGCAGCAAAAAATGCAAACGATTCATCCGGGGCCGAACCAATCGCTTCATCGGACAATCTGCGGGCATCCTGGTAGTTTCCGGTGGCAAACCGAGCAAGCGCCAACATAGATTTGGCCTTGGCATGGGAAGGGTTTACCTTCAAACACTCCTGAAATTCACCACAAGCCTCCCGGTATCGCCGAGATTCATACAGAAAGTGTCCCCGTTCATAGTGATCAGGTTCTGCCACGGATTCCCTTTGTCTAGTGACCACCTGATCGCCAGGTTTATGGAGTTCAATTGTAAGCAATCCGTTCGGGCTCGTTCCCTCGCCTTCGTCGGTTATTGTAAGCCCCTGGTAGACGGACCCGGGGTAGAGTTTCGGAAAAGGTCGAACGAATCCCTCTAGCTGAAGTTTACAAGCTGTCCCGCAGGGCTTTCCCGATTCACTGCGGGTGAAGATTCTGGCAAATGAAGGTATTACTAAATGCACTCTTGGCCATAAGCCGTTGTTTGGCATCCTGGACCGGGTAAATTCCAGAAAAGAACGATGGCTGAGCCGGATATCTCGCCCCGCCGTCGATTTATACGTTAGAATATCGAGCTACATTACTACTTGCTTACTGAAAAAAATTTATATGGAGCGAACACGGATCTACACTGTCGAAGACAGAGAGTTCTGGGACGGGCTTTATAGAAGCGGAAAAACGCCCTGGGATCTTGGCCGACCCTCACCGCCGTTGGCGACTTTTCTGAAGTCGCCGTACGGATTGCCACCCGGCAAAATTGCTGTGCTTGGCTGCGGACATGGTCATGAGTGCATGTTGTTCGCAAAAGCTGGATTTGAAGTTACTGGAGTAGATTTCTCACACATTGCAGTCCAGTCGACCACGAAAAAGTTTCATGAGGCCGGTGTTCTGGGCTCTCGCGGCTACTTGCTCGAACGAGACTTTTTCAGTATGCACGAGTATGATCATTACTACGACTATGTCCTTGAACACTGCACCTTCTGCGCCATTGAGCCATCTCGGCGAAGAACCTATGCCTGGACCGTAAAAGATCTTCTAAAGCCCAACGGCAAATTTATCGCACTCTGGTGGTTGATGCCCGATCGAAAAGGCGGACCGCCTTTCGCCGTTCACAAGGATGATATTTTCGAGCTATTCGACAAATTGTTCAAAATTGAAATTGCATACCAGCCTCAAGACAGCATCAAGGAACGAAAGGGTCAGGAGTATCTTACTGTAATGTCTCTCAAGTAACCAACGTGAATGCATGGCTAATTCCTGCTCTCCTTTCCGCAGCCTTTGCAGGTCTGGTCGCCATCTTTGGAAAAGTTGGAGTGCGAGACGTTGACTCCACCATTGCCACCACGGCACGTTCCCTGGTTATGTCGCTCTTCCTCGTAATAGTAATGTGCTTCCGCGGCTCGATAACTCAACTGGGCACGATTCCCGGAAAGAGCTGGCTGTTTGTTTTACTGGCCGGTGTCGCTGGTGCTCTCTCGTGGTTATTCTATTTTGAAGCACTTAAAAATGGTGATGCCTCGAAGGTTGCTCCAGTTGATCGCCTGAGCGTTGTAATCACAGCCGTCCTGGCATGGATCTTTCTTGGTGAAAAGGTATCCGCTTCGGTAGCTGCCGGGCTGGTGTTGATCGTTATCGGAGCCTTACTGGTGACACGCGGTTAGGTGTGTGCCGATATTCCGCAGCCAGAAGGAGCCAATAAGCCTTGAAAGACCCGGCATTTTCCGGAAACACGAAGGCTACCGTGAAAGAAACGAGTTGGACACGCCATGCACGATTCGAGGAGCAGCAATTTCACGCTTGAACATTGAGCAATGCCCGGCTGAATCAAATTTAAGCAGTCTGGTGTAAGACTTCGTTGACGAACGTGGTTCTACGTAGTGCATTGATGAATATCGATGATTACGATGATCCAGAACGCAAGCCGGGTAGTTTGCAAATTATGGACAGCGACCTGCAAGCATTTCGCGCATCTCAAGTAGAGTCCAACCAGCGAACAGCGTTGTTGGCCGCGGACGAAAGTTCGGGCACAAAACTTTTGCGCGAGGCTTATGTTTTTGGTGTGGGAACAGCAACCGGAATTGGCTCCGGGATTGCTGACAAAGTCACCAATCCCGGGACCACCGCAGTGGAAGCAGTGGGCGCATACGCACTCGGGTACGGACTGGGAGCGCTCCAAAGAAAGATTCCCGGCTTGCGCCTGGTAGGCGCAGCACTCACCTATGCGGCAATTAAGGACGTGGCCGTGCGTTCAGAGTCTCTGGGAGGCATCTGGAGCGACACATGGAATTGTGCGGACAATGTGGACAAAAATAAGCAGGGAGTCGAAAAAACACTGGGGCACTTTATTGTTGATACCGCATTCACTACCGCAGTAGGGGGCCTCGGTGCCAGAAGAGGTGCCGCCACTGCTCGCCTAAACGATCTTTATCGAACTCTAGAAGCGCACAATTTCGACAGCAATTGCATTGGCACTGTTCGCGTTTGTCACGGCAATGGCGGTATTTCGCATGGTTCGGCTTTTGCGTTGGATGATCGACGGATAGTCACTTCTGCACACGTCATTGGCCGCGATGCGAATTACTGCATGTCGGCATACTCGGCAAAATCTTCGGCCGAAAAAAGTCTCAAGTTATTGAAAGCAAATTTTGTAACCGACATTGCCATTTTGGAGTCGCAAACTCCGCACGGAATTAAGCCTCTCAAGCTCGCGGAAAGCCTTCCCGCCATAAATACCGACGTGGTAGCGATCGGCTCGCGACAAAGCGGCAGCGGCTATCGAACGTTCCTTCCACGTGAAGGCAAGTTTAAGGGTGAACGTCATACATCGGCAGCCCTAATGGAAAGAGAATCCGAAATGACTAGTGGCGAAAAAGCAATGGGTTCGCTGATGAATGCCTGGCGCGTGTTTAACGGAACTCCCGGTTCAAAAATCGAAAATTCACAAACCTGGGCATGGGCAACTCAGCGTCTGCGAAGCGGCATGTCCGGCGGCCCTTTACTCGACACGAAGACGATGGAAGTAGTGGGAGTTAACTCATTTTCGATCAGAAACTGGATTAGCGGCTTCAGCACAGTGAAGGATGTAAGAGCGATACTGACCGAAGCAGGCCTCAGCCATCTCGCTGGCGCCAAGTAAGGACACCAAGGATCAGATAACCTCAGGTCGTGCTACCGGGGTAAGTTGCCGTTTGGAGCACTAATTGCAGGACCCCGGTCATCTCCGGCAGAGGTTTGTCGGGGCGCGCCAGTCCGCACCGCGGACGGTGCCGAAGGTGGCATCTCGCCACCACCGCCATTGATCATCGGAGCGGACGGGGGCATCGCACCGCCAGCTTCCGTCGCTGTCTCCACCGGCGGTGGCGCTGGCTTGAGCTTGGCAAGATTTTCTTTCACCTGCTCTACATATTGGCCGCTCGGGTCAATAGACAAATAGGATTCCAGGGCGGGGATCGCCTCGGCTGTGTTGTTCTGTCTCATGTACAGCAACGCCAGAGCATAATACGCACTGGAGTACTTCGAATCGATCTCCAACGCTCGCTTGTATGAATTGAGAGCTCCCCCAAAATCCTGCAATCCCATTAACGCTAGTCCCAAGTTATAATGCGCCAGAGTGCTTGTCGGGGTTTGCGCCAGTGCCAGCTTGTATTCTTGCGCCGCGTCAGCATAAATCTGTCGTGCCAAATAAATATTCCCGACATTGATGTGCGCTTCGGCCATATTAGGATTCAAATCCAGCGCCTTCTTGTACATTGCAAGCGCTCCATTTTGATCGTTATTGCGTTGCAATACAAGCCCCAGAGAGTTGAAGGCATCAGGATCACGCGGATTCAACTGAACAATTCGCTGGTAGGCCGCAATGGCCGCTTCATTCTTATTTTGCCCATCAAGACAATCGGCCAGCTTGTTCAAGACATCAAGATCATTGGGATTGCCTTCCAACATTTTGCGGTAAATCATTTCGGCATTCACCATATTGCCGGATGCCTCTTCAATATTACCGAGAGCCATTTGCCCTTGCTTGCTTTGCGGTGCCAGTGCCAGTGCCGACTCAATGGCAGATCGCGCACCGATAAGATCCTTCAATCTCACCAGAGCATTGCCTAAATCGATGAAAGAAGAAGGATCGTTGGGCTCAAGACTCAATCCCTGACGGTAGTAAATAACAGCTTGATTCAAATCGCCACGCAGTAGGAACGTGCGACCTAAATTTGTGAGCGCCAGCCCGTCTTCAGGGTTTACGGCAAGCACTGCGCGAAACTCAGCTTCCGCCGAATCGAGATCTCGTTGCTGTTGCTTGATTATGCCGAGATTATAATGAGCATTTGTATTGGCTGGATTGATCGTCAACACTTTTTTGTAGGCAGCCACCGCTCCGTTCAAATCGCCAGACATTTGCTCAGCATAACCAAGACCGTAGGCACTATCGCCATCTTTGGGATTGATTTTGATTGCAGCCTGGTATTCCCCGATTGCGCCGCCGAAATCCTTAACCTTCACAAGCTCTTCGGCAAGAACATAGCGCCAGTCTCCGCGATCTCCTTTCAAGGATACCGCCTGCTTGAACGACTTTGCAGCATCACCGGGATCTCCCAGCTTATCAAGCGCCTTCCCCAGCATTATGTGCGACTCCGGCACAGAAGGCTCAAGAGCAATGGCTTTCTTCAGCTCGCTAACGGCTCCGTTGTAATCCTTTAACGCCAACAAGCAAGCAGCCAGATTGTAATGTATTGAAAAATTACCAGGCTCGTAAACCAGTATTTGCCGATATTCCGTGGTAGCGGTCTGGTAATCGCCTTTGTCTTGATAAGTGGAAGCCAGCTGAGAGCGGGCCTTTAAATTGTCCGGATAAGCTTTCACAACTTGTCTGAGCTCGTTGATAGCCCCGTCATAGTTCCCTTGAACTCTCAGGGCGATTCCCGGGTTAAGACGCATCAAAGGGGTGTCCGGGCGCAAGCGAACAGCCTCTATATACTGATTTATTGCGCCATCTAGATCTCCACGAGACTGAAGCAGCAGTCCAAGGCTCTCTCTGGCGAAAGCGTCGTACGGCCGAATTTCTATACCTCGCCTGTACTCTGCTATGGCATCTTCGGTATCACCGTGCTGTTGAAGGGCCGCAGCAAGACTCAGGTGAATCAGAGGATCTTGCGGCATGCTGAGAGCCACGACCTTGAAGGCCCCGATTGCCCGTTCTACATCCCCGCTTTTGAAGAACCGTACGCCTTCATAGTACTTTTCAAGTAACGGCTTTGGCATTGGGGTGCCCGCCAGCGCCGGAATTCCGGTTAAAAGCGGTACGGACAAAGCAATTACCGCAACAAATCGCTTCAAAGTTGGTCACTCCTGGTACAGACAGTCCTTAATTATGAAGGATGACAAGCCGAATTGACGAAAAGACGCCCATTGTTATGAGTCGTTTTTTAAAGTAGCCCCCGGCCGGTCAAATTGAAAATTGCTTTGTAAAGTCGGCGTTAACTGTTACCGGGCAACAGTTTAAAGGCTTGTACGGGACCAAATACTCGATTTCCTCTTGGACAGAGTGTCGAAATTCTCGGTGTGTTTTTTGGACAGTTTGCACATTGTCCCAATGCATGTGTACGGTGTAGATTTAAAGAAGGTTGAAGTTGATAGAGAAGTGAGTGTTACGTGCGCCCCGGGCGTGCGGCCTCTGTGTATATGTGCAAAAAAAAGACTAACGCACAAAAATTTCTGTAGCAGTAGCAAATCTGCACCACAAGCATCTTGTATGTATTCATCGGGTGGTTAATTTGACGCCCTGAGTATGCTGCGGAATGAAATATCTGCCCTAACCTCTATCGGTTAATACAGCCGGGATAGCTTGTGCTGGAAAGCTTTGCTAATGCAGCTTTCACAGGGAATCCCGTTTGACTAAGCACAGATCAAAGAATTGGTGAAATATCATGGCCGTCTATAAGCGGAGAGTACAGACTAAGAAGTTCACGCGAACAACTTACGGTCCCGAGCACTATGAGCAAATCGCAGCAACCTGTCTGGACAACTCCATAAACCATCTCAATGCTGCGTATTCGCAAAAACTTGCTGGCGCTGAAGGCGCTGTCGAGTTCCGAGATCAAGGGGTCTATACCTTCGACAATCATGGAAAACGGTACCTCGACTGCCTAGGCGGCTACGGTATCTTCAATGTCGGGCACAGGCATCCGCGAGTTATCGAAGCGGTGAAAGCTCAGCTGGACCAAGTGTGTTTACACAGTCAAGATCTGTTGAACCCCTGGGCCGCTCACCTGGCAAGCCAATTAGCGGCAATTGCTCCGGGAGACTTGCAATATACCTTCTTCTGTAATAGTGGAACAGAAGCCGTAGAAGGCGCACTAAAGTTAGCGAGGCTTTCAACTGGCAAGACCGAAATCATAAGCACGAAAAACTCCTATCATGGTGTCAGCTTAGGTGCTCTATCTGCCACAGGACGCGATGTGTTCCGCAAACCCTTTGAGCCACTGCTCAATGGATTCAAGCATGTCACTTTTGGTGACATCGCCGCCCTTGAAGCTGCAATCACAGAGAATACCGCCGCCGTAATACTCGAGCCGATTCAAGGTGAGGGCGGAATCAATGTGCCTCCGGTGGGTTATCTCAGAAAAGTTCGCCAACTGACTCGCAAACACAATGTGCTTCTCATCCTGGATGAAGTACAAACAGGTCTCGGGCGCACCGGTCGAATGTTCGCTTGTGAACACGAAGGAGTGGTACCGGATATCATGTGCCTCGCTAAGGCACTGGGTGGTGGAGTTATGCCAATCGGCTGCTTCATGGCGAGCAAGAAGATCTGGAAAGCATTGGAATCGAACCCGTCTATTCACAACTCCACATTTGGTGGCAACCCGTTAGCTTGTACCGCAGCTTCAGCCACATTGGAAGTACTGGTAGAAGAACACCTTCCTGCCCGTGCTGCCGTGATGGGTAACTACTTCATGAGACGATTAATCGAACTCAAGGAAAAATATCCTCAATATGTAGCAGATGTTCGTGGCAGAGGCTTGCTGATCGGCTTCGAATTCCAGACAAAGGAATTGCGTGAAGAAGTTCAGGCGGAACTGTGGCACCGGGGAGTCCTGGTGGCTGGAACCATGAACTCCAACAAGACGATTCGCATCGAGCCACCTCTGATCATCACTGAATCGCAGATCAATTTCATGGTTGACACCCTAGACGGAGTTTTCAACGACCGCGTGGAATCTGACAAAAAAGCGCGTAAGAGAGGCAAGAAAAGAGCATGAACCAGGACGTTGCCAGTTTTCTCGCACACCGACTGAAGCGGCTCGGCGATGCCCCACCGGCAGAAGCGGCTGCAGCCATTAGAGAATTTCTAGAGCTGGAACGCAATTCCAAGCTTGAGAAACTGGATCAAGACTCTGATTGCGCAATGCAGCCGCCAGCCATTCTGCATCACGGCAGAGAACGTTTGAACGTGGTATAAGAACGGTATTATTTCTGCACTCTACTTGTGACCCGACAGGAGTTCCTTACAACATGTCCGGTACCCGCCGCTCACGGCATCAATCACGCCGTAATGCCGGCTCTTCCCATAGACTCAGGAAACCAACGACGACAACTCGCCAGATTGAGCTACCCCGTGTAAGTCCGGGTCGCTGGCGGTCAACCAGATTTCGATCCGCCGGTGCGGTGGCTAGTGTAAGCGCAACACTATGCCCGACAAGAAGATCACAGCCTTAGTCTCCAGTCCACGCTAATGTAACTGAGACCTCGGCTTGCACCTACATACTTCGAGCAACTCCTCAGTTCGTTCGAGGCCTTTTCACTGGGGTTGGTAATTGCTCCGTTTTTGAACACTTCAGTTTGACGTAAGTCGTCGGCGTTCGACCAGATTTCGAATCTTCCGGCTTTGGAAAGTGACCGTGACGACTGAACCGAGTGTCGTTAATTTAAGCCACCAAATTCGCTCACCAGCTGCCAGGGGCTGACGATATCGGTCACCAGCCGCCAGGGACTGAACCGATATCGGTCAATGTCCTTGCAATAGAAATATATCCCTCTGAGAACTCTTACCTGATCAACTATACGGGGATATGCGGCGGTCCCGATTTCGTGGAAACTGTTCCCTTTCGTGACTTCGCGGGTGTGGAAGAGGG
>JAKFUT010000407.1 GCA_021732565.1 Candidatus Obscuribacterales bacterium | reverse complement strand
CTGCTCTTTCGGGAGTTGGCTTAGCTGGCGGAACCGGCGAACGCTCGCCCTGCTCAGGTGTCGGCTTGGCGGGCGGAAGGGATCCATCTGGTCTTTCCGGCGTTGGCTTAGCTGGCGGAACCGGCGAACGCTCTCCCCGCTCAGGTGTCGGCTTGGCGGGCGGAAGCGATCCCTCGCCACCCTGCGTTGGTTTTGCCGATGGCAATTCAATAACGTGATTCTCAGGCGAAGGTTTGGATGATGGGTGCAATTTGTCTTCGCCACCCGGTTTCGCCTCTAAGATCTTGAGCGGAAGAAACTCCAGAAACCCTGAAGCGGACTTGGATCCAACGGTTCTTGTTTCACTTGTTTTGTCCGGCGGAGACTCAACAGGCTTGCCGGGCGGCGATTGAACGCTTGGTTTTAGTTCTTTTAGTAATTCGTTCCAGATTCCTTGAAGGTGAGCATCTTGGTCCTGATGCTCCGAAAAGCGCTGAAGGTCTTCCATTTCGATCCTGCTAAGTGAAATTTGCGACACGCTCCTTGACAACGTCAAGCGTGCATCATATCTATACAAGCTGACGTCTTTCTGGACGTCTTTCTCAAGATTTCCGAAATTCGAGTCGCTGCAAACCTTGCCCTTTGTCGCGGGTTTTGAAAACCGCACAGCAAGCACGATCTGCTAGGTGTTCACAGGAGTAATTTGGTTCTTGACCCAGATTCGGTGTACACCACAGCAATCTGCATTGGCATATTAAACTTATCCTGATTCACACGTTCTGCAGATTGCCCGGCATACGCCCGAGCGCACTGGCAGTCAGCGGGCAACGCAACAAGTGAACAGGTGTTTCACAAAAGTCAGGGTTGGCATAATGTGGTAGTCCAGTCCATAAGAAGTTCAACCTGGCTCCGGCATCATGAACCAAGAAGAAATTCCCGGCGCGCCTTGTACAGCAACCGTCATTCGATTGCTGGAAGCAGGAGCTGTCGTCGATGGTCGCTATCGACTAATAAATTCCATCGGAGAAGGCGGCAGCGGAAGAGTCTTCAAAGCACTCGAAGTTGAGTTGGAGCGAATCGTCACTGTAAAGATTCTGCAAAACGGGCTGCACGGCGATGCCGAGGGCGAGGCCCGGTTCCTGCGCGAAGGAAAAATACTTTCAACACTCTCTCACACGAACATTGTAACCTTCTATCGATTCGGGTTCTGGAATGACCAGGCCTATATCGCCATGGAGCATGTCGACGGACAGACACTTGAAAGTGTCATCGGTTCACACGGAAGGCTCCCCGTTGACCGCACTCTGCGAATTGGCGTCCAGATTTGTGAGGGCATGGCTGTTGCCCACAGAGACGGAATCGTGCACCGGGATTTGAAACCCGCAAATGTCATGCTCGTCGACAATCGGCAACAGGAGAACGCATTGCCAGAGACAGCAGGGAGCAAGGAAACCGCAAAGATTCTCGATTTTGGAATCTCATTTCTAACAACTCCCGATGGTGCGGTGAGCCAGCATCTGACACAAACCGGTGCTGTAATTGGTAGCCTGCTTTATATGAGTCCGGAACAATGCACAGGAAAGAAGGTGGATCATCGCAGCGACATTTATTCACTAGCGTGCATTCTCTACGAAGCAATATCTGCAGAGAAGCTCTTCGATTGCGACAATCCAATAGGTCTTCTGCATAAACACGTTAGCGAACGGCCGAAAACTCTAACTGAAAAACTAAAGGGCGAAAAGATCGATCCCGCTATCTTGAGCGGAATTGATGCGGTGCTCTTCAAAGCTCTGTCAAAAGATCCAGAGGACAGATACCAGTCCATGGATGAATTCAAGGAAGATCTCCAACTCATTCTGAATGGACAAAGCAAGGAAATACAAGCGGCACCGGTACAGGCACAGCGCAAGGGCAACCCTCTTCTGTTCTGGTTGTTGTGCGCGTCCCTGGTGATGGGGATGGTATCAGTAGCCTTCCACCTCTATTCGAAATCAACAGAGATTTCTGATAAACACCTGCGCGCTACACTGCGCAGTAAATCCCTCCTCGTTGCGCACACGTTCCCGGCGAGATACGAATTAGAGTCTACTTCGACGGAAGGTCAAATCGATTATTGCACCCAATGGCTAAGAAAATACGGGGGGCAGAGTGTTCTACAAACGGCAACCGCCCATAGCTTGCTGGTCAGTGCCTTAATGCGGCAGAATCAGGGAGAAGTAACCACCACGATGGTCGGCCACGCAAAAATGGCACTTTCCAATTACCGTCAAATAGTGGAATTATGGAAGAACAAGAAAGGGGAAATCAGCTCATATGACTTGTACGGAATCATCAATGACATGCGTGTTCTTACTCGCGTATGCGGTACGGACAAGGAGCTAGCGCCATTCCTGATTAGTCTGCTCAAGCACAAAGACCGGCTCCAGCACTATCAAGTTTGCTCGATCCTGGAAGAACTCTGCTATCACTATCAATCTTGCGATAACTTGGTTGAGGAGGAGAAATGGCTTACCGAGCGGATTAAACTTTTCGAAACCGATCCAGAAGGTTGCCGTTCCCGTGACCTTATTTTGTTGTCACGAGCACAAACCGAATTAGCCTCACTGAAGCGCCGCCAGGGAGACATCAAACAGGCCAATCTCCAGTTAACGCAGGCGTTACGAACGCTACTGCATGCCTATGGACTCAACCCCTCAGATAGAGAAAGCTCACTCTTAGGATGCGTGATATCGGATCTGGTGTACGAGCTTGAGCAAGCTAATCGTCCGGCCGATGCCCTCAAAGTTCTTCAATTTGGGCTGGCAGAAGTTCCAAGCGCTGATCAGCAATCAGTTTATAAAATGCAGATTGCTGAACTAAACCTGCAATCAGGAGCGGACAAAACCAAACAACAGACATACCTGCAACTCCTGAGAAGCTGTACTTCCGACTATGCACGGTGGAAATCAATTGGTCAGATATGTTCGTTACCGGAAGAGGCAATGCCACAGGCAGAGCTAATCAAAGTAGCGGATGAAGAGTTCGCCAAACCCAGTCTCCGCAACATCGCGTATGGTGCTGTTACGGCCGCTAATTCATGTGTTGAGCGCAAAACAAGGAGTGAACTCGTACAGCATATTATCCATAACGTTGTTAATCTCACCACGACCAGCTCACCGAAAGACTTCTTATACCTGATTCATTGCGCAAATCAAGCTGGCTACCTCCTGCTCAAGACAGATCACATGGATGAAGGCTCCAGATTTTACCGATACTTGCTTGAACGGGAAAACCATTGCACCGACGATGCTGTCGCCTTCAAGAACCAAATGGCCACGCGCCTTAGCTGGGCATCCGCAATGGCAGTCACGAGACCTGCAGCGGCAGAGTCAATTCTTTCAGAAGCCGAGTCACTAGCCAAGAGTCATTTGCCGGAAAGCGGGCCTGAGTTAGCAGATACATTTACTTTACGAGCAGAACTGGCAACGATATTGGGTCATGGTGATGAGGCCGCAGCACTGGTATCTAAAGCGATCAAAATCACAGAAAAACATCCCGATGATCGCCACCATATGCGAGCGCTCCAAGTAAAGGCTATTGTCTGCGAGTTTGCACAAAACAAAGAAGAAGTCGTTCTGAAGAGAAAGAAGACTACTGAGCTTGAAACCAAAACGACCTCGGGTAATTACTACAACTAACGATGCATTGGAGTTTGCCTGTATCGAACGGTGATCCGGAAAAGGGGCACTCCGTGCGCCTCCGCACACTCCGAATCCACCGCTCACTCAGAATAGCGCAGAAACTGACCCGAAGCTTGTGGGTTCATCAGTACTCGCTGATCAGGGACAATCCGTAGCTCAACTAGATGACAAAAAGTGGCGTTGGTGGTCCTGTCGTGCAAGATCTAGCCAAAATCGAATCGGTATTATGTTCGCACACGAGGACGAACTAAGACGGAACGAGAACCAACAGCGAGCAAGAAATTTAGCAGGCAATCCTCGAAGGACAGTTCGAGCGCTCTCTGACATTACGGCGTGGCTCAGGAGAATAGGACAATGGCATACGATACAAATGATTATGAAGCAGAAGAAATAGAATCGACCGAAAGAGTGGCAGTAACAGCAGATGCAGATACGGCAGAATCAATTGCTGCGGATGCTTATACCAAACGTGTGGCACGAATCGCGAAGGACCGCGAACCGCTTCCAAAGATCGAACTCCATCAGAAGTTGCCGGAACAAACCGGGCTGAATTCGGTGGATCGCGCACAAGAAGCGCGCGAAAGATTTGCGCGACAGGAGCAAATTGAGAAAGCCGCCGACTCGGTGATGGACGCACTCAAGACTGGAAACATTGGGCAATTACAAAAAATTCTGCAGACTTACGGCGATAATCAGGGGATGATGAGAAGCATTGTAAACACAGTAAATGAGAGGCTTACCGATACCTATCAGAGGCTCCGACATACCATGGCACTCACCAGACTCAATGTCGGCTACGGACCGAACGGTGTCGTCCTCACCGTCTTTCAAGCTGACAGTGAGTCGAAGAGTTCTCCCTACAATATGTTGAGACTTACCACAGCCAAAACTCCGACTGCGTTGCATTTTGAATTTGCGCCCCAGCCCGTGATCAGTTCGATTGACCCCGCACAAGCGATTAGGAACGTTCACAAACATGCAATAGGCACCTCGAAACCGCGCGGTTAAACAAAATCTTCTCCCCGCTTTTGATGGTGGTGAACACCGAATCGTAGCCGGTTCGGGTGTTTTCTTTGACTCCTAGTCATCATTACCCGATGCTGATGCTCGTACAGTGCGCTACGAAAGAGCTCGCAACTAAATTCTATTAACACGAAAATCAGGACGTCCAAGATAGTAACACCACCAATCGTCCACTCCTGAAGCAATTTGTCCACCAGACTGTGCATGTTTGCAAAGTGCTTCTACCCGCAACTTCTGAGCTTGAAGTATATAAGCGCTATACTTGCGGGTAGGAATAACAGTAGTCAATCTTTCTTTGGGGGGATAGATGGAACTGCGCGATCGATTTAACGGAATGTCGTTTGTCCTCGCCGGAGACCCCGGGAAGTTTGATGACTGCATAGTTCCGTTCATTGAGGCGCTTCGCGGGCAGATTGACCCGGAACTCAACTCAAACACGACATTTTTGTTAGTGCCGTTAAACGGCGATTCATCTGCCAGTCGAAAAGCGGCTGCAGAATTTAATAAGAATGGATCGGCAATTAAAGTCATCAATGTGAATGATTTATTCATTATGTGTGATGACTTTGCCCCCGCTGAGTATCTTCAGGCTGTGTGCAGCGAACACTCTGGAGCAATCGGGAAATTCCATAAGGTTATTGGCAAAATAGAATCACTTCACCTGTCATTCGCGAAGCTGCGTAGATATCGGCTTCGCTTCGCGGAGTGGCCCCCTGTGGTAATGAAATCGAGTGATCTTTCTCACGCTAGAATCGACGGGTTGCCTTCAGCGAGCCTGGAAAAGGTGCGGCTGAACAATGCAATACTCACAGGTGCCTACGACATGATGACGGCGACGAACTGCCAGTTTAACGACATAACGTGTTCCGACGCCACCATGAATGGTGCGTCTCTGACTGCCTCACAACTGCGCAGAGCCCGCTTCAATAATACAAGTCTGGTAAACGTTGTTTTGGACGGCTGCAACCTGGACAGGGTGGTCTTCGAAAACTGCGATCTTTCAAATGCAAGTTTGAAAGAAGCATGCCTCATAGAGGCCGATTTTACTAATGCCATTATAGATGGTGCAGACTTCACCGGAGCAAATGTTTCCTTTGCCCGGTTCAACTCATCAGAAGTACACAAGGCTATTGGGTTGGCGGAAGCAATGGAATGTCAGCGTCGCGAAGGCGATTGTCTTCGCGGGCTCGATGCGGCAGCAATCAATTCGGAACTCTTCATCGTCATCATTACCGCAGCTTACCAGAAATCTCATGTTCAGCTGGCGCTGGTTTACAAGGATTCTTGCGCAAAGGCCGACGCCCGCGAGCTGCCTATAAGGATCCCTCCGTCGCTGTTCATTGAGGTGGAAGCACCTTCACCGGCTATGTGCCTGATGAAACTTGCTGCTCATTTTAAGGAAGCAATCATCGATCCCAGTTCAATACTTGTAAGAATCGAAGGAGGCACAGTCAAATCCGGCCAACTCAAACAAATTGCAGTAAAGGCATGGTATGAAGCTCTCGGGCTTGAGGTTCCGGATCACGAAGTCATCAAAGCCATCAAGGCTGCACCTAAAACCGTTAAGAGCAAGCAATTGGATGTGCTGATGGCAGAACTTAGAGGTGGCAAATCCGGCATTCAAAAGTGGAATGCACGATCCTCGAAGGAACAGGCAAGTGGTGGCAGGCTTCAAAAAATTGATCTTTCGAATCAAGATCTTAGTGGTGCACGTTTTAGATTCATGCATTTTGAGAATGGTATCTTTGACGCTGCAGACCTGAGCCATGCAGTATTTGAGGGATGTTACGTCACTGGCGCATCGTTCAAGAATTGTTGTCTTGAACAAGCCACGTTTCACGATACAAAGGCCAAGCAAGCAGACTTCTCCAATACAAATATGAGGAACACAAAAATAACGGAGTCGCGCAGAGCGATGGCGACGCTGTTGCAGGCTCGATTTGACAATGCAGATCTCTCCGGCGCAGTTCTAATGGTGAGCTTGCAGGGAGCCGACTTGAGCAAGGCGCACCTGCAGACTGCGTTGATGAAGGAGTCCTATTTCGACAAGGATACAAAGTTCCCCCCCGGTTTCGACACTACGGAATTGACATGGGGAGGTGAGGGACCCGATCCGCGTAGGCTAAACGAGGTTATGGAATCAATTCCACACGGTCTATCCATAGAAGACTTTCTGAAAAGGCTGGAAGAAAGCGTTGACCCGAAGCGATTGGAAAAAGCGCTGCAAATGCTGAAGACAGAACGAATTGATCTCTTTGTCGAAGTCAAGGACAATGAGGTCGTCGGGGTGCTAAAGAGTCAGCCGCCTGCGGATAACCTGGTTAATTCAGTTCGCCTTGCCTCCAACGGAACTTTTGCTTGCTGCTCGCAGAACCTTAGCCCCTGCAGAGGTCTTCGCGGTTCTCTCTGCAAACACCTGCTCGCGCTTGTAATCGGTTTGACAAAAGCAGGTCAGCTCGATGCCACCACCATTGATACCTGGGTGAGGGCAAGCAGAATTCAGAAACCCACCCTCGACAGAGAACTAATGGCAGGGATCTTTGTACGATTCAAAGGCGCCGAAGCCGGCGAATTCGACTGGAGGCATACAGAAACCGTGCCTGAAGATTACTACGCATTCTAACCATAAATCAAGGCAGCGAGAGTTTTCCTCTCTCTGTCGAGCAGCTCTATCTACCAGCATCCTGGCGTACTATGGTTGCATCTCTGAGCAAAGATTGGAACGGGAAGATTGGAACAGACACACGTTTCAATACCAAGCCATTGACGTCCATCCTTGGCGATGGCTTGGTATTGATGGTTATGGAATGGACTTCGGAATGACGCAATTTGCCCTGGTCTTCTGTCTCCAAACCCCACCGGAAGAAGTGTTCGAACGTCCCGGATTCACTCTAATTGACGAACAATATCCGGCTCCAAAGGAGCGCTCGTCTCAAGCTTCAACTTCAGTCAAAGTCAGCTTCTGAACTGATTGGAAAGATGCCTTATTCAGAGTTATACCCGAAAGCGTGGCTGCTGCAAACGCATTTCAGGGTTCTCGATGGCGGCAAATCGTTGCTGAAACAACCAGCAGCAGCAGCCAAGAGGTGCAATTTCTGAGTCTATTCGGGTAAAATTCTGTTCCGCAAAGGAGAAATTCGTCATGAGCACCAACTCGTCATCAGTTGAAGAACTAGCCGAGGAAGATGAGTTGCCGAGCGATGAAGAAGATTGGTTTCAAAATGAAGACCCTGCTTCCTTAGCCGAATGCGTGTCACACCGGGCGCTGGGCTGTGTACCTATCAGCGGCTTCTCGCAACAATTGTGGTTGTTTAGTCTCGCGTGTTTAGACACCTGCGCAAGTGAACTCGTTGATCCGCGGTTACAGCATGCAATTGAATTACTTTCCGCTTATGTTGAAGGCCGTGACCAACACTCGGAGGATTGGAATGAGGAGGAGTTACGCCAGGCACACGATGCTGCAAAAGATTATGTGGATCAACTCAACTTGCGCAAGGATCACCCCGCACATGGTGCGGTTGAGGCACTGAGACTAGCAATGGCGGAAGCCATTGGAGTACACGATGAAGAGATTGGTTACAAAGCTGCTGAGATCTTTATGTTCGATGTTGTTGACGAAATTTTGCCACCTTCTCTTCAATGCGATTTATTGCGGGAAATATTCGGAGACTCGCCCTATCCAGTAACTTTAGACAGCGAGTGGTTGGAATGGAACAATGGTGAACTGAAGTCCTTGGCGCAAGACATTTACAGCCAAAAGAAATTTGAAAGGATGACTGAGTTTGGAGCTAGCTTAGAAAAAGCCGGCTGTTGGAACTCACTAATGCTGAAGCACTGTAAAAAGAATTACCATGCTCGTGGTTGCTGGCTGCTCGGCATATTCAGCGATCGATCGCCAGTCATTATAGAAGGCTCATGGCTTCATCAGGTTCCGAAGGCGTTGCACGATGATGATGATGGTAGCCGCTATCGCAGAACTGATGTTGAGCATGGCGGGCGAGCAACGAGGGTGTCGTTTGCTGGAAACGGACTAAGATGTTTTTTTGCACCCGGTGAGGAGCATGATCGAATTTCAGAAAGACTCCAACAGGCAATTTTGGCCAAAAGTGCAATAGAGATTTGCATTTCAGGGAAAGTGTTACCTGGTATGCTCACTATTGTTGATGTACGGTAAAGCCGCTTTGCCACCTGCGGCCGGGGAGTGATGTCCATCAAGTATCTTTAAGTTGCTTCAAAGCTAGATCTCCGGCTCAGCCTCGTCTGTGCCGGATAGAGACAACTGTGCTTGAATAACATACGATCTGCCGTCATCGAGCCAGACGGTGACCCTGAGGTGACGCGAGTTCTCATTACCTGAGCCTGGTAAGTAGATTGAACTTACCAAGCTCAGTGAGTCAGCAGACCGCGATATCTGAGTCCGTGACAGCTATACCGGAGGTTTCTTTGGAAGTCTGTTCCGACGAGCTTCGCCGCAGTACAAATCATTCCATTCTTTAGATTTACAGCCACATCGTTTCCGAGTACTCTATTTCAGAAAGAAGTGGTACTACTGTGCAGAACACAATCGACAACTTTCCTGAGTCTATTCTCTTGCCCGGCGAGAAGATATTGTGGACAGGATCGCCCAGCGCGCTGAAATTTGCGTCACTGTCACTTCCGTCAGGTGTCGATATTGGAATAGCCGTGGTTCTCCTGATCCTGGGAGTGTTGGTAAGCTTTCGAATCGGTAATTTTCCTACTATGCTTCCTATTGTGGCAGAAATGTTTTCAGGGCTTTTGATTGTATCTGGCTGCTTTATGCTGTTGTTTCCATCATGTTTCGGTTATTTTGCTGCACTGGGCATGCTTTATGCGGTAACCAGCGAACGATTACTGGTGGTTGACAAACGGAGCAACAAAATTACCCGGCAATACCTTCCGGCGAATTTAGATCAGAAACCAAGTGTGACGGATACGGGCTGCGTATATTTTGCCAACTCATACGCTACCCCTCTCTTTGGTCCCATAATACAAAGAGTCGGGTTCGACTACATTCAAGATCCACGACAAGTTGCAGAACTCATTAGTGCCACGTTTGGCACGCCCCCAGAAAGCTAGTTCCATACTTTCAAAAAAGAAGATAACTGAAATTTAAATGCGCACGGCCTGATATTTGCAGCAATGAATGTTCACATGAACTCAACCAAATTCGAGTCGCTTCATCATTCACAACTACCCGGAAACGCTTGCCTGGAGCAAGCAAGGCTACAAGCGACCAGCCGGCAGGATTTACAAAGAAACAGCACCGTCGTGTTCGAGTGGGGCTTCGCCCACTCGAACACCTTTCATTCACTGTAGAAATTACATATTCTGCCAATCAGGGTTCGGATGAGGGCATGGCTAAGTCCCGCATCCTGTAAGGCTTCCAAATGAAAAACTTAATTGATCTCCGACTGGAAGAAACTAGTCGACCTACTACTAATAGCGAGCAAACCTGGTGCGACGAATTCCTGAAGGATGTCTGGTCAGACCGGACCAGGTGCCACCGACAGGAGAACAGACATGCCGAACGCATCACTGATCGCGAGCATAGCTATTTCGATGGCGTGAGCGACAGAATTATCAGGGGAGCGAAACATGAGATTGATTCTCATGGCCGTGATCCAAAAGAAACAGTGCAAGATGCGCTCAAAGACAACCGCGTGATACTGATCGGCGAAACGCATACCTCGCCAAACCCCTCACGTTACTGGGGAAATGAGATGGTGCCGGAATTCAAGAAAGCCGGAGTGACGCACCTTGCTGTCGAAATGGATCAAGATGCCCAGCGCTTCCTTACGAAGAATGGCAAAGTCAATAGACCAGGTCTTCGACTCTCCGGTTACCGAGCCGACAACGATTTTTGCGACATGATCGATGCTGCCCTGGCAGCTGGAATTAAAATTGTGCCAGTCGACAAAGCTGATGCAGCGACGCGGGATCCCGATCGTGACCAATGCATGTCAAATGCAATTGACGGCATTCTTACCAGCGATAATAACGCCAAGGTGGTCTACTGGGTGGGTAGCACTCACGCTCAAAAGGCACACACACGCTATGATTCCACGGCTCAGTTACTGACTGAGTCCGGGAAGAAACACGGTTATACAGTGGCGACATTTGGAATAACTACGGACCATCCTCGACTTTCCACCTCTACACCCTACATCTTCGCCGAGTCATTACGCGATCCCGTATCAGTTAAAACGGCAGACACCAAATTCTTGAAGAATTTGCCTTCATCGTCTCTGCCACAGGGTGACTATTACAAGTGGCACTCGGAGTCCAAAGTGGGTGATTGGGACTATCTGGTCATGTTTCCCCATGATTACAAATTAGCGAAAGAGCAGAAAAGAATTGGTGGGAAGAATCCCGAACTTGTACCGTTGCTAGATGATCTCGCCGAATCGTGTGCAGACAATCTCAAACCGAAACTCGCAGTAAAATACCTGGAAGAAGCCCTCAAAATAGTTGGACAGGACAAAGATAGTAAGCCTGAACATTTGGCGAAGCGACACGATCAACTTGGACAGTTATATGAGCAACAGGGTTCGTTGAATGCCGCACAGAAGCATTTGGAGGCCGCTCTAACTCAAGAGCAGAAAGCCGCAACTTCAGTAGAATCTCTCACCGTGGCAGAACGTACGATCTCGCTGGCGAAGTTTCATCAACGCAAGGGGGGAAGCTCCGACGCGGAATCCTTATTCAAAAAAGCGGTAGAGATAAATAGGAAGTTATTGGATGACCTGGAAAGGAATAAACCGGAAGAGTCATCATATCGCGAGCAACGTTTGAGTCTTCACCGTCAACTGGTCGACTGTTATCTGGCTGCAGACCAGCCGGTCAAAGCCGAGAAAGCACACAGAGAGGCACTGGCATTTGTGGTGCAGGCGCACGGCGCAGATTCTGCTACTGCAGCCGAATTGCACGGACAAGTCGGTAATACGGCAATGCGCGCAGGCAATTATTCCCGCGCCGAAAAGGACTATCAAACACAAATTGCCATACTTGAGAAACGAAAGGATTCGGATCGCGAAATTGCATCGGGCCTGGCCGACCTTGCTGCATGCTATTTGAAGCAGCGCAAGCCGGAACTTGCACAGCCGCTCCTTGAGCGGGAACTCAAAATCTTAGCGAAGGATGAAGCACGCCCGGCTCGTAAGATCTCCGCCGGTAGAGCTCTAGCACAAGCGTGCTCAGCTCAGGGCGATGCTCAAGGCGCCGCCTCAGCCTATGAAGACGCCGCTAAGATCGCTGAAGGCGAATATGCTAGTGCGGAAATAGCTGATCTTTATGGCGAATACGCTCAGGTACTCACCCGACTCGGTAAGACAGCAGAAGCCGGACAATGGCAGTCGCGTTCCTCCCGAATCTCGCAATGGATCAAGCGATTTCCGTAAATCTGAGATGGGCCCGCTGTACTCGCGGATGGCGCTCCGGCTTTTTTGGAAATAGAACAGGCAGTCGGCTCAAAATGGTCAGACTATCTTCAACTCGGGAATCGGTATGATGAATTGACCGCCTTTACTTCGATATTCGGATTGTTGCTGCAAGATCTCGTCGGCAAAATTCCAAGTTAGCAGGAGAACATAGTCGGGCATGTCTTGCACAAGCTTCTCGGTTGGGAAAATCGGGAAGCGCGTTCCCGGCGTATAGCGACCTTGTTTGACTGTGGATCGGTCCACCACATAGTCCATTGATTCCTGTCCGATCTCAAAAAAGTTAAGCAGCGTACTACCTTTTGCCGAAGCACCATAAGCCACAACTCGCTTTCCTTCGCTATTCAGTTTTTGAAGCAACTCACGTAATTCCCGTCTCAAATTTGAAACGCGAGCACCAAAATCTGCATAGTACCCCACGCTCTTCATTCCGATTTTAGCTTCTTGCTCAAGGAGATCTTTGACTGAGCTAGAAGGAGTATCAGTCTTGGTTATGAAGATTCGCAGCGAACCACCATGTATTGCCAGTCGTTCAACATCAGTCACAAAAAGGTCATACTGGCGGAACAATTTGTCCAGTGCCGTGAGCGAAAAATAGCAAAGATGTTCGTGGTAGATGGTGTCAAATTCTACGTGGTCCACCATCTCTCTTACATACGGCACTTCGATGCTGGCGACTCCATCTTCCTTCAAGACTATGCCTATGCCTTCTGCCACGCCGTTGAGATCAGCTACGTGCGCCAGCACATTGTTGCCATGAATCACATCAGCTAGTTTGCCTTCGGCGCGAAGTTTCTTTGCTAGCTCTCGCCCAAAGAATTCACAGGTCGTAGTGATACCGCGCTCAGATGCCACCACTGCAATATTTCGTGCTGGCTCTATTCCCAGAACCGGCACTCCGCCGCGAACATAATGCTGTAACAGATAACCATCATTGCTCGCTATTTCCATTGCAAGATGATCTTTGCCGAGCTTGCGAGTCGAGATCAGGCGAGTTA
>JAKFUT010000128.1 GCA_021732565.1 Candidatus Obscuribacterales bacterium | reverse complement strand
AATAAAGCGGAGCCATTACCGCTCGCGTTCCATTTTAAGCCTTGCAAAAGAAACCGCATGATAGAGGACTGCCTGGCACGAAAATGAAGAGCCAGTCTGAGATGATGTCTTTTTTGCCGTAAGTTTCCTACTGAGATAGATCTACAATTTCATTCTGTCGGCGGTTTGTAGGAATTACTTCTTACACTACCCGAATAGAAAGGAAAGGTCGCACACCCAAGAGAAAAAATCAGAAATGCAATCCACAAAGAGAAAACTCTTGCGCGAAAAAAATGGAAAGGGAATGGCAGAATTCGTAGCTATTATTGCCATAGTAGCTATGGGCGTCGGACTTTTCTTCGGGCTGGTGGGAGAGCAGTTGCAGAGTTCAATTTCTCAAGCTTTTTCAACACTAGTTTTGCAATCGCGAGGAGGGGTGAGTGCTTGGTATAACACTCCTCAGGGATCGGCTTTTTCAAATTGTCAACAAGCGGAGATCGAAGCATCCAGAGCACGAAATGCGGCGTTGCGAGTTCGAAACGATTCCGACAATTGGAGCAGACGAACCGACGCGTGGCAAGCAGACTCTGCCGCAGAAAATGCATATTACGCAGCGCACTTTGCTGAGCTGTGTGCCGCCAGCAACGGAGTCCAACAATCAAGAGACTATGCGATCCGCGCCCGTTCAGCGGCAAATGAGGCTCGAAAAAGCGCCCATGAAGCGTGGAGTTCGACGATCCGTCGAACTCACAATTAAATGTTGGTTCGCCAAAGCGCGGTTTCTGAAAATCGAGCCGAAGATCCTGGCCTATCGTTCCGAAAAGAATTCACCGACTGGCGGGTGTTGCGCATGTTTGTCATTTCGCAAAAACACATACCCAATGCCGGAGCCGAAAGAATAAAAGTACAATTCCCAGAGACGCTCCTTCTTGAATGAGGAAACAGAAAGTGACGAGCTTCTCATACACCATGGCGATTTTTCTCGGCCCAGGAAGTAATCCTTTTCACTCGAGAGAATTGGACCGGAATGAGTAAAATGGTTAATAGTGAAGCCAAGCCTGTCAGCTGGAGGTGGCGAACCAGAAAATTCATATGTGTCCGGAATTTGAAGAACGAATCGCCAACCCGGATAAGGATGGTCTCCGGCGCCTTGTATCCAATAAGGCAATCCACCAAGCTTAAGTCCCCTGTAATAGCTTGTATCAGGCAAGGGAGAAGGCGCGGAATCAGGTTCAAAATATGCTGGATATGCCAATTTACCCTTATCAAATCCAAAAGTCCAGCCAATCACCCTGGCTTCAGGAATAGGCAGATTTGCTTTCTCCGGCAGTTTTGCTAAAGCTGGCTCCAGTTGATCACCGTTGACTACAACGACAGCATTGTTTCCATGGTAACAAACATCATGGTTCAATCGCCGGTTTGGCGGAGCTGTAGGCCTGCCTGGCCGCAGGGAGGCCGGAAAATTGTACGTATTATCAGTATTCGCCGTGTTGCAAATGAACACCATCATATTTCGCCCATTAGCCCCAAGATCCAAGCGCTCAGGATGATGGGAAAGCTGCGCAACCAATGACATCGCTTCGCCACATCCCTTGCAAACAGGCCAGAATTTGGATCCCCAGGGCACGCCGAAGGGGACGCCACCAAACTTGTCCTCGAGTTTGGTTTGAGGCGGCAGCAGAGTAGCCATCGACAAAATTGGGCGAAAATACTTGAACTGATTAGTATTTGGTGCTGCAATAGCCTTCTTGCCTAAGAGAATCGACGCTGCTCCTGGAATCGAAAGGCTTAGTAATTTGCGACGACTAATTTTCATGCCCTTGCTACCTTTGTCTGTGACGTGTTTGCTTGTTAATCGTTAAATTGGCTGTCCGATTATGCACATCCTAGCTGTTTTTCGGAACGCCGGAGTCCATAGAGCTGCCGGTGTTGCAGCTCCCATTAAAGTTAGCTTGGTTTAGATTGCTTCGCTACATATCATCCGCGGCGCCACCAAAGCGAACTGGTTGCTTGCCTTTTGCTCAATCGAAAAATATAGAACTGCGACAAGAATTAAATCTCAATTGGCGTCTCGAGCGTACCAATTTGGGCTTATTGTAATAACGGCGGCGCGCTAGAACACCAGAGGAAAGGACATGTGGAACAAATTCTTCAAGGCGCGCTCTAACAGTACCCCGGTGACGGTGTCCGATATATTGAAATCATGCCCGTCAACCGAAGTCGGGCATTATGTTTTGAAGGATCAGAATCAGCGCATCGTGTATGACGGACCAACACCGGTTCCAGTGCCTCTGATTTATGAGGACTGGGAGGAGATTGTTGCTCGCCGATTTTCTCCCGATGGTTTTATGGAACATCAGGAAAAATTGCTAGAAGATTTGCCGCCTGCGCGACCATACAACTCGGCAACGCCAATCAATGAAGGTATGCAGCAGGCTGTTCGTGAGAATAGAGATCAAGCAGTGCAGTTGGCGATCGAGGCATTAGACCAGGTCGGACCTGGCAACGCTTGGTCAATATTGGCAGCAACAGGTCGTCTGGCTGACCAGACGCTGCTCCCCTCCATTAAGCGAATCGCGTTGGAAAGTCCCAGCGCCACTGACCGAGCGTTCGCCTTAAAGCAACTAGCCTATTATTCGGATCCCTCCATCAATCAAGTTCTTATCAGCGCTTTATTTGATGATGCTCAGTCTATTCGCATTCTTGTAATGGAGCTGCTTGCCTCTAGAGGAGACCATTTGGGCGATCCCGGGATAGTCTTGTCTGATGGATTGATTAACCCTTTTCGTGCATATTTTATCGAGCAAGCGCTGTGCCGTTTCTTCGGCAAAAGCATGCCGGATCCATGGTCGTTCTTTTCAATGCCAATTGAAGCGAGATTTCAGAAGCTGCAAGAGCGGACACCTGCTTTGTGCCATCGGTATATGCAGGCGGCAGAACAATTGAAGAACCGACCAATCGCTGCATTACTTCTCTTTTGCTTAGGAAGTGACTCGCAATCGCGGTCGGCCTTAGATACACTGGTTACCACATTGTCAGAACAAGGAAGACGGCCTGATACGTTTCATGGTCCAGACTTCTTTTTGCGGTGCTGTATTATTCCATCGTTTCAACAACTTTCAAAAGACCGATCCGCATGGCTGGAGAAAACTTTTATAAAGCACGTTTCTGAATATCGGAACGAATATGACATGCTGCTGCTAACACTTTCCTTCGGACTCAGCCATGCTTCTGAGCGCGGAATTGCCGCTCTTACGAAGGTCCGCGAACTTGTTACTGACAACTACGATCTGTATATGAGTGCCGCAGAGATGCTTGGTCGGCTGGGTAGTGTCGAGGCCTTTCCTTCGTTTATTCATATACTCGAACTGCGGCGGGAGCCATTTTGCACCGTTGCCGCACTAAGCATGAGCAACTTGACTGGAGTGGTCACACCAGGCTGTAAACCACCTGACATGCCGCAGCCAGGTCGACTTAACCTCGACCAGATTTTTCAATTTTGGAACGGCTGGTTCAATGCAAACAAGGATAGACTTCGTTATGATCCCGCGAAAAAGGGATTTTTGGTTTTGTAATGACCGCGACTGAAACGCCTACGGTTGCAATCGATTGCAGGAGAGTTCATGGTCGCCGGATCAACGTTGATGGGAATGTGTGGGATTTCTATCCGGTGTCCATTGATCAAATTGCCGCTTTGATGAGTTAAACCAGATGGTGCAGTTCCTGATTTGCGCAACTCCCTGGTCTAATGAGAAGGAAACATCCTCGGTTTGGTTTGTGGAAATTTCGGGGAAGACGGGGGCGTGCCGGGTGAATTGCGCTTCTCTTGTAGTTTTCTCAGATCGGTCTCGATGAGTTCTCTGAATTTCCAATCGCCCCTTCTATTAATCTGTTGTGCGGCCAGCGCTTGTTTGTAGTAGAGTTCTGCCACCAGAAGCTTGCACAGCTTTTCATTCTCTTTTGCCTTCGCGTAATATGTAAGGGCGGTTCGGTCTGCATTCACTTGAATGGTCGAATGCTAAGGAGAGAGCCTCGGTTCGCGATAACCAGGAACCAGGCTCTCTCATATGCATAACAACCATCGAGTCAATCTTTATTCAGTTCGTTCCAGGCTTTCTCCCGGACAAGATCTTGACACTCAGCGACTATCGTCGTGAAATACACTTGTTGATGAGGGGCTTTAGACACATAACAGGTTTTTGGAGTCGACAACGCCGCTGCATTAGCACAAGAAGGACTGCAGTTCCCCGTGTCAGCAAACAAACCTGGGAAGCTGGTGCGAAAGACATGTCTCAACGAAACCTCAATCTGAATTTAGGGGGCTTGCAGTTGCTGGGTTATGAAGGCTTGCACTGAGGTTATGGTGCAACCAGCCTGAGCCGCCCGCGCCGGGGAGTCGGAGCGGAGCGTGTAATCGGTGATTCTGCTGTAGTATTGGCTATACCAGGGTGCGTTAGTGATCGCTTGGTCAACTTTGTTCAGGTCGGCTACGAAGCCCGGATCACTCTGGGCTGCAGAAACCTCTACTGTGTTACCGGAGGTCTTGAACTGGAAGTTTCGAGCCCCCGGGTATGTCGTTATTCCGCTGCCTCTAATGTCCATGACGCCGCCCCAGAATATGGAGTTACCAATCGAGTCCTTCCCTGGTTCGACTGCAAGGGAAATGCATGAATGCGTTTTGTTTTCATAGTTTAAGGGCGCCAGATAGGACACCACATGTCGCATTGTAAGTGAGTTATTGCTGCCGGTTGCCTGAGGGCGATTGATATCGGCGACTTTGGGATTTAAGAATAGGCAATCAGACACATAGACGTTGGTGTTTTTCTGGCGCCAATCAATTCCGGTTGCGAGACCCGGGCCGAATAAGCAGCTGTTGAAAGCGTATGAGCGCGACCCTTGTTTGGGTCCGTCTTCAATTCGGACACCATCAGTGTTGAAAACAGCGTTGCTTGGCCAGACATAGTTATCGTTGTAAATGTAGCAACGTACGAAGAACGGATTGTAGTTTGTGCTGGATGGAGAAATGACCACTTGAGTTGCATTTTGGCGAATTGTCAGATTATCGCACTCTACGGCTCCTTGCAGGCGCAAACCAGCTCCGTTAGGGTTGCGAACAAGTGTTCGCTGATCAAAGCCATTGCCTGAAATATCCAGGTGCTTCAACCTTATTGCTGAGGAGGCGGGACCTTGACTAATTCCTTCTCCGAAAAATCCGCTTATTTTAATGCTTTTGTCAGCGCCGTAGCTTCCAGGCTGACCAACGATTTGTATATCATGATTATTGCCCAAATCAATTCCGGTATTTGTAGACTGCCCAAGGTTAACTTGACCGTAGATGAGCACTTGCCCATTTCTTCCAGGCTCGGTCGCGGAAGTAATGGTAATTGGAAAGCCCGGCAATCCGCTCGCGCCGATTCTCATGGTTTTGGAATAGTATCCCGGATTACTCGTGGTACCGCCATCAATCTTTATCGTGTCGCCCCCTTTAATAAGACTCCAATTGATTTGGTCCAACTCCATCCACGCAGAGTTCCATGATTTTCCGTCGTGCGTCGTCGATGTGGTGCTCTTACTTGATACATACCACGTGCTCGGTTGTGTGCCCTGTTGCGAAGCAAGTCCAGATGGTGGCGCACATATCGAGACTAATACTGCAAATTGAATTCCGAGATTTCTAACCTTCATGATGAATTTTTCCTTTGCGAAGTGAAACAGGGTCTGAGTTCCTCTCAAGGAACGAGGCCATTAATCGGTCGGTATAACAACGGCAACTAAATACAATGCATCGACAGAGAAATGTCGTGAATATTTCTCGAACAAACCACATGCTGTATTCGCAGTTACTTGCACCATCTGGGGAATCGCTTACCAGCCCCTCAAGCGACCTATGCAATCGAGAATAGGAAATGATAATTGCAAACTTGTGGCACGAATTAGCACGCTTACTCAGCGGTGCAGAGATGATGATCGGGTAAAGGATGTGTCCCGGCAGTAGGTAGCTCTATCCGCTAATCAGGCAATTCTTTGCCTGGACCGAGTACATCTCAGCACAGGAACATCCGGACAATCATCCGGAGCAATATTGCCAACAGCAATTGCTACTCACGTGGAAAACAATGTTTAGTCGCTGGCTTCCAAGGATGGTGCCATCTCTGTTTGCTTTTCCAAAGTCACAGGCACATCGGTCTGGTTCCTGGAACTAAGGCCAGGCGGTCTGTGCCAATAAGCAAGTAACTATGTCACTTCCTGGTATCTTGGCCATCGAAGGTTTTACCCATCCGTTCCATAAGGAGGATAGAGGGGGGCTGCAGACCGGGTGATCGTATCCGCCTATGGCAGGTCCTAGCACGGAAGGAACTGGTGTGCCGGTCAACAAAAAGCCTCGCAAGACGGAGCTCTGTTCCATTATTTTTGCTGGAACGGGCTGCTGCATAACGAACAGTTCGCCGTTGGCGATACCGATGGAGCAGCAGATCAATCAACGAGAACAATCTCTATTCTGCGATTCTGAGATTGAATCAAGCCGTTGACGACAGTAGACTTTGGCGACCTCCTGCCGCAACCTCGGGCCTCGAAGTGTATCGAAGGCACACCGTGCTTATTCATCCAATCGGTAATCGCGAGCGCCCTGTTCATTGAGAGAGCCAAACAGTCGATGTTATCGGTCATCTCGTCCGTATGCCCTTCAAAGAAGATCGCACGTGGAAGGTGACCCGAGAACTCCGATAGCCTTATCTGTTCGAGTACCTGTTCGGCACCGGGAGCTAATGTGGACTTAACCTGGAACAGTTTGTCGCTATCCAGTGTGATAGTTGTCTTTCCTTTCTCGTGAACGATCCCCGAAAGCGCGGTGTTGTTCACTAAGCCGCTGAAGTTCGGGGAACCGCTATTGAAGTTCGAGTTACCACTGTTGAAGTTCGGGGAACCGCTGTTGAAGTTCGAGTTACCACTGTTGAAGTTCGGAGAGCCGCTATTGAAGTTCGAGGAACCGCTATTCAAGTTCGGGGAACCGCTATTAAAGTTCGAGTTACCGCTATTGAAGTTCGGGGAACCGCTATTCAAGTTCGGGGAACCGCTATTGAAGTTCGGGGAACCGCTATTCAAGTTCGGGGAACCGCTATTGAAGTTCGGGGAACCGCTATTCAAGTTCGGGGAACCGCTATTGAAGTTCGGGGAACCGCTATTGAAGTTCGGGGAGCCGCTATTGAAGTTCGGGGAACCGCTATTGAAGTTCGGGGAGCCGCTATTCAAGTTCGGGGAACCGCTATTGAAGTTCGGGGAGCCGCTATTCAAGTTCGAGTTACCGCCATTGAAGTTCGGGGAGCCGCTATTCAAGTTCGAGTTACCGCCATTGAAGTTCGGGGAGCCGCTATTCAAGTTTGGGGAACCGCCATTGAAGTTCGGGGAACCGCTATTGAAGTTCGAGTTACCGCTATTGAAGTTCGAGTTACCGCTATTGAAATTCGAGTTACCGCTGTTGCCCATGGCAGTAGACAAGGTACCAAGAAGTTGACCCAGTCCGGCTGCGACAGCTCCTAGCTTGTTAGTCGAGCCACTGCTCGTGGTGCCGGTAGTGCCAGATATGTTGCTGGAAAAATTATTAAAGCTGCTAATTTGATTGTTCGATGGCTCCATAATGAAGCTGATATTGTCAGCATAGGCGTCGTTGAGCACACCGTTCACACGCTGCATGTTCAGCCCGATAGTGATAGATCGAGTGCCGGCCGGAATTACTCCCGACAGTTGCTTGAAGGCCAGGCTCGTCGTATTGGATCGATCAATTGCATTTACCGGACCCAATTGAAGTCGATTCATCGAGCCATTCGTAATGTTTTGACCATTGAATGTAGCTGACACAGATGCATTATCGTCACTTGATCCGTCACCACCCAACCAGCCGGAAAAAACAAATTTGACATTGCCACTGTCAATGGTATTCGCCATTGACGAAATATCGATCGTCTGGCTGGCCTTAGACGCAGCTCCGTTGCCACCGCAGAAGAAATTCTTGCCCCTTGACTCTGGTCCGAAAAGGGGCGGACCTGGCGAAGTATCAAGAAGCACATCGCTGCGTCCCCCGTAGATTCCCACAGTAAATGGTCCTACGCTTGTCCAATTCGGAGCATTAACGGTGCTACATTGCGGAGAGCCAATGCCCGCCTCGGCATCACCATTTTTGACCAGGTTAACGCCAAGCATGTTGGGCTGAGCGTGACAGGGAAAACTTAACGATGCCGCACACAATACGGCGGCAAACAGATGTCTTTTCATTGAACGACCTCATGTATAATCGACCGTCCATAATGATTCGGTCACAGGTGGTTGATTTTATCACGGTTGCGTCACGCGTAATTCTAAGTGACGGCGTAATAATGCTGATGCACACTCAGAATCCAAAGGCATTTCAACGATGATTGGGCATGCCAATCCCTCAAACACTTTTTCTTACTACGCCAGCAACGTTGAGATCCAGAAATTACATCTATGTGGCCAGCTCAAAATTCCTGTCTTCAAATTTTGCTAGCTCTTCAAAGACATGGTCAAATGGTTCCAAGCATAGATGAATCACAGAGCGGAGCATGAGCCGATTATGTTCAGGAATCGGCTTCTAAAGTTATCCCCAATCACTCCAACCACCGAAGAGGATTTCTGACGGCACGTACAATTTGTTTCCCTCCATCGAACGTTCCTGATACAACACGATGTAGAAACTCTGAAAGACGCTCATCCTGTCTGAGAAATCCCACTTCTCAACAAGCATTTCACTAATCCCCGACAATGTTTTATTGCCAATCATTTTTCGAGTAGGCTTGCTCGTGCCGAACATCGCCATCACCACATCCTGCGGCAAAGGCGACGTTATGAATGGACCAGATTTTTCGCCGACTGTCCGTATATCTAGAATTGTGCCCGTACCTTTCTCATCACCAGATGCAAAGGCGGCGTCGATTGAAGCGTATTTTGACCATGCTGGATCTTTGAATTCACGTTGTCGGGCCTCTTGAAGCGCAGTGTTGATATCACTGTCATATTTGATGATCACACTCCACATACAATCTGCTGCGGGTTCCTCTTGAGCGTAATCGTCTTCCTCTCCATCTACACACGGACCCTGGTTGTGTGCTTGGTTTTTACTCGCTAACCATGGCTGGTCTTCCTGTATTTTTCTCATGTGGTACTTGAGAGGCAGCTCAGACGGACAATCTGTAGAATCGAGGTCATTTCCTTGTTGGGGCGTCGTGTTTGCATCTTTCTGAACTGCAAGCACTGATTCATTTCTCCTCTTCTTCCGCTCGTCGATACGTTTCTCCTCTTCTTCCGCTCCTCTATACTGGCGAAGATGTGTGCAAGTGCGCCGCACCCCTGGTATTCGTTGCAGTTTCCATTCCGAGCAGGTGCACGAGTACAACACACCACGATGCGTAAGAATATATTTTGTGCCGTCCTCAGCTTTGATCTCTACACTGCTACCACTGGGTATCTCAGGCATTCCGGTTTCTCCAAACTTATACTCTTGTTTATTCGTATTCCGTATTCAGTGATGCTTTTCCTGAATCCAAAAACCAATTAAATCAGATCTGATCTGCAGGTTTGATCACCCCTCATTTCGACTGATTGACGAATTTGGTCCTTCCTGATGCCTCAGTGGTACTCATGAATTCCCTGCACTTCGCTTGCGTTGAATTCTTCACAACTCCAATGATGCTCGTCAGGTAGACAAACTTGCTGCAGATTAGCAGATACAGCCACCACGGACCAAAAGCTGGAAGGGGCTCCAAACCAGTCGTCTCTCCAGCGTGGATAAAGCGATTATAGCCGACCGAGCTGCTGTGCAGGTTCTTTGACTGTTAGCACAACTCACCTTCTGAATAAAGAATCGACAACAGATTTGAATGCCGTCGAAGACTTAGCTGTATATTCCCCAAGAGACTTGACTCCTCAGGAGAGGCTGGTCCCTCCACAATATCTCGACGGTCGAGGTAATGGCCCCACCATTTTGGAATGGCGGAAACTTCGCCGTAGCGAGGCATTGGCACTCGACGGTCCAGACTCTTGTTACCCGGAACTCTTCCAGATTCCGCCCCGTGAGTTAGCGGTGTTTTTGCGTTATGGGATGCTCCAGTCGCCAGAAGGCGCAACTATCCATGCCAATTGGATTATCGACAACGCGGCCACGAGCATGGCAGATTGCTATTATGGACCAAATTCAGAGTTGGGAAGGGTAATGGAAACAATTGCCTTGGGACTGGGACTTTCTACCATCGGATCGATTGCGGGACACAACTGGCGGACAAAAGTAGCGTGGGCAACAGCTGGATGGCTGAGCGGCAAAGTGTTGAATTACTTCAGCGGCGCTTAGTCTCGGCTTAAGATGAGTTCTATCACAGCGGAATCGGCGGATATTTAATCACCCTGTGATACAAATGGAGTTCATCGCAAGACAATTTTAACTGCGGTTCCAAAGTAGCAGAATACGACGTTATAGTTAAACTTCATGCTTAAGCAAAACACTGTTCTCTTTAGCCGCCCGATGAAACAACATGTTCGGTCTGAAGAGATCTGGCAAATGCAATCGCTCGAACGAAGAAGAAAGCCAGCTGGTGGCAGAAGCCCCAGCTGGCTTTTTACCTTACCCTTTTCGGACTTGAATCAGAACCATACAAACACAGATTCGTGTTTCTTGCATGCGCCCCGTTACGCCTGTCGCATCTATTTCCGTGAGGAAAAGTTCATCCATTGACAGATCGGTAAATGCGTTCTGATTGTTGTCTTTGGCGACGTTGGACTGTGCACGTTGTACCTTGGCTTGATTCGTTCTTTTCATGATGGAATACCCCTTTGTTGAAATGTACTGAGTTAGATCTTCCAGCCTATTCGTGCGGACTGTTGCGTCACTACCACTATTTCGACGACTGAGTCCTCGCAGACACATGAAAAATGCCACGTGTGATTCTTTCGCGTCCCATCGAATGCTCTTGGTTTCGAGCATGGAGAGTTACTGAATAGAGGTCCATATTTGTCGAAGGTACGTGGCGTTCGAGTAAAAGAAGAAGAAGAAGAATAAGAACTCGCGATGATTGGATACTTCGTCTTGTTGATAGAGCTTCTCTTCATCGGTGTTCTGCCCGTCAAGTTGTCCTTGTACTGAAAGAATAACCAATGATTGTGGGGAAGTCGTGGGTGTCGCCCGCACTGTCGAAACCCGTCAACCTTGCCATACCATCAGCAATAGTTCGCCAGATTATTGATTTTTCGTCCTGGAATTGCTTGATGATCGCTTCGATTTCAACTCGATCATAATGATCGCGAAGCTCACGACCGTTGAACTGTTTAGTTCGTACATGCTTTTTTTACAAAGACAACTCTTAATCGCTGCGAACCAGGGCCAATTGATATTTGCACTAATTCGCAATACTCCTCTTCAGTCAGTCACTACGTTCGGCTAGCCTGAAAAATCTGAGAGGAAAGGTAAGTGTTCTGCCCAAGCAAATTTGGCATTTCACTTACCCCAAGTTGAGCGCACCGGGTACAATTTATTAAGAAGACGGGTCGCTTCCGCCTCCATTTCCTGAGCTTGCGACTCGCGGTTTGTCTGCTGCAACAACTTCGCGTAAGCCCTATAGAAATCAGCAAAATCTCCAGAGGGTTGGTTTGTTGTTGTATTCAGGACCTTGATCACATTCTTGAAAATGTCTTCCGCCTCGTCAAAGCG
The DNA here is from genome assembly GCA_021732565.1 of Candidatus Obscuribacterales bacterium. GTDB lineage: Bacteria > Cyanobacteriota > Vampirovibrionia > Obscuribacterales > Obscuribacteraceae > JAKFUT01. The sequence goes on along the minus strand of JAKFUT010000128.1, from coordinate 1,467 downwards.
AGATTGCCCCCTGTATGCCTCGCCCAGAACCCAGTTTCCGCTTGCAAGCAACATATCAGCCCGTCGCACTGTCCCTTCCGCTAGTTTCATTCTACTAGTGAGAATGCGCCGGGCGGATGCCGTCTGTTCCGCCATCGTTGATGTGATCCTTTCTATGCGCTCTCGTTCTTCGGCTATTCGCTCGGTCGTACCTTGTATGTTTTTCTTTGCCAACTTTTCTGCTTTCACATACTCGCCTTGCGCACATAAGGCCAGTGCCTGGTCATGCATGCGAGCCAGTCGCCCCCAGTCGCTCATCGTCCAAGACTCCCTTCTAATACTGCTCATGCCTGTAGCTAAGACGAACCCCGATTATCTTTCCACTCGGTTTTTGTCCTTCACGAATTTGTACCCGCAGCAGACGCCGAGCGATCGATGTTTATAAGACATTTAGCGACAACTCACGAAAGTCGTTTCGACTTCCTTCAGGGTTGCTGTCGTAACAGTTGCCTGTGCCTCCCAAAACCGACTAACTCGTTTAATGGATCAAAAACTCGGGAATCTCTAATGGTGTTAGCTGGTGCATTTTTGATGTCTAACTCTCACCAAATAGATGAAGAAGCGTATCGCGTCCTGGTCGAGACAGATGTCGTAAAAGTAGTCTGCAAAGAAAACGACCAGAGTTCAGCGGCGCTCCCGTCCCGAAATTCAGAAAGTATTCCGCCGAGCGCCACTGTTGCTAACGATTATATTGTCGATAGAATTGTCGGGTCAGGCGGCATGTGCGTTGTGTATAAAGCTCAACACCGCTCGTCTGGTGAAACCGTTGCCTTAAAAGTTCTCAAAAGTGAACGAGTTAGAGACAAGGACACAGTTGGTCGTACCATGCGAGAGGCGGCAGCGCTCACGCGTTTCTTTCATAAGAATATCGGGAAAGTCCATACCGTCGTTAATGATGAGCACTACGGACCAGTAATCGTAATGGAATTCATCGAAGGTGTTCCAGTTACTTCTTACTTATCGACAGCAAACGGAAAGCACCAAGACCAAGCGATAAAGCTATGCTTACAAGTTTGTGAAGCTCTGGAGTACAGCCATGCTCACGGTATTGTCCATCGAGACATCAAACCAGCGAATGTTTTGGTAACCAATGATGGAACGGCCAAATTAATCGATTTCGGAATCGCGAGACTGCTAGAAGAAGACGGCAAGCACACACCACTAACACAGACAAACGAAATGATGGGCACTTCAGGCTACATGAGTCCGGAGCAATGCTTCGGGCAAGCCGCCGACGTGCGCAGTGATGTATACCAAGTTGGTTGTTTGCTCTATGAACTGCTTGCAGGCAAACCACCTTTCGCAGGCACAACAAGTTTCGATGTTATGTATAAGCATGTTTCAGAAGAGCTTGATCTCAGCGCCATAGACGCCAACATCCGGGACGTTATTCGCCGTGCTGTCAGCAAGAATCCAGAGGACAGATAT
>JAKFUT010000231.1 GCA_021732565.1 Candidatus Obscuribacterales bacterium | reverse complement strand
AGGCCCGAGTCGTTCCCCCTTGAATCCTGCGATCCCTGGAGTTTCCAAACCCTCTATTCGAAAGGTAGACACTTTTTCGTTGGCGTCGCAGCCGGCGCCTGAGGCGTCGCCTCCTCCGACGCCGGGACCACTGGCACCGCCGTCGATCCGCCCGGCAGGGGCGGCCAAAGGATCGGGTAAGGTTGTGCCTCAGGCTGCCTCTAAGAATGCCTCAATACCGAGTTTCTCTGAGTCGGTTTTGCCCGAAGGTGATGTTCCACCTTCCCCGATAGGGGAAGTCGCCGCTGAGGCTCAAACATCCGCACTATCAGGCGGGGCACATTCTATTCCTGTCAAAGCCGAAGCTCCCGATCCATCCGGGCTCAATGCTACCGGTAAGCTTGAGTCTCCTGAACCGATTGCTTTGAAGAATGAGCCGGTCGAATCTTTTAAGTCTGTAGTGCCCAAAGACGAGTCTATTAAAGAGTTGACAGTTGTCGATGAGACGAAATCGGTCTCTCAAAAGAGTAACGGCACGGCAGTATCCGGTGAAGGTTCAGATCCGTTGGCGCGAGCTAAGGCAAAATTAGCCAGAATGACCGGCGAGCATACCTTCGTGGCAAACCAGCTTCCTCCATGGACCACCAAGGTTGAAACACCCAAGGAAGCTGAAGCCTTAACACAGATGGAGCCGTTGTTGGAAGCGGTCCGGGGCGAAACGATCGAGCAGGCCGATGTAAAAGCACCAGAGCCGATCCACGACCTGGAGCCGCACTCTCAACCAGAGAGCCAACAGTCCGGGGAAATCAGCCCGCTGGTGGAAGCAGCGCAATCTGCTGCTGAGGAAACGGGCGCCCAATTGAAAGATCCGCTGGCGGGACTTTACTTGATCGATCTCGTGCTGGCGGGCACGGCCGTGGAAAGCGCCGCCAATACAGCCTCCGAGACAGAACCCGCCATCGCGCCAGAGGATATGGCTGAAGACGACTCCAGGGATGGAGAAATCGTTGATGAAGCCGAGGTGGAAGTTGAGCCGAAGTTAGAGCATGAGCTACCAAATGATTCTGATCTGGAATCCGAGGTGCATGAAAGTGCATCGGCCTATCGCGAAGTGGACCTCAGTCCGAGCATTCAAATTGAGACCCTGTCTTCATCTGAGATCTCCGGTAAACAAGTTGATTACCCTCAGAATTGGCATGAGGTTGCTCAGACGTGGAGGGCGTGCGGCGACATATTATCCGACCGTGTTCATGAAAGCTTGAAGGTCAAGCCGCTCGACAAGAATACTCGTGCGGTGCTGGAGAAACTTCGCACTCGTTTGCCTTCCTTCGTGGGAGCCCTTGAGAAAGTTACCGCAGACAAACTCTTAGTAAACACCAAGCGATCTTCAATTTCGGATCGACTGGATTGGATGATTGCTGAAGATCTTGCTGATTTGTACAAGCAATGGCAAAGTATGAAGAAACGTCCATACGAACTGAGTTTGATTTATGCACTGCTGGTGCGAGTTGAGTTTCTCGGGCCTTGTCACGAAGACTCGCTCACGACTTTGCATCGGCTCGGGTACTTATATGCCACTGACGAGTATGGCTATCGTAATAGTCAGGGAGCTGAAAACATACTTCGACTTTCCCTGCTGTTGCACGAAACGATTTTTGGCGACAATGAAAGACGAACTGTTCACAATCTAATCAGTTTGGCCAATGTCTATTCGGAAAACGGTGCGCCCTCGGCCGCGGAGCCCCTGTTCCGTCGCGCTCTGGATGCCTCCACGCGCTCGGCTGCACTTACTCAGGAAGAGCTCGTCGATTTGCTCAGGCATTTTGCCACGTGTTCTGAACAGCGGGGAGAATTCGGGCTCGCGGCAGAACTCTACGAAAAAATGCGCACCGTGTTTGAAGCCATCTCTCTGGACTCAAGCGAACTTTTTGAGACTATTCACAATCTTGTGGTTTGCTACGACCGTAGTGGCAATCAGGAAAAAGCGAAGCAATATCACCAGCGGTTGCAGTGGGAAATCGATTGGCTTGAAGGTCCCAATAGCATGGCGATGAGAGAATGGTGCGCGATTCGCTATGAACAATACGGGCAGTTCGAACGCGCCGAGCAGATGAACAACGACATCATTTGCAAAACGCAACCCGGAGACCGTCTTGCGCGGGATGCAGTGCAAGCGCTGGTGCGCATCTACGAACAAATGGGGCGTCATAGAGATGCGGAAAAGCTCCGCAACCCCTGGTATGATCCCGACAAAGATCGCCCGCCGCCCAAAGACGTGAAGAATCCCATAGACGCCATTCATTGTGCGGCCCAGGCCGTGCGTGGTGGAAATTTGGCGGAAGCGAAAGAATATTATCAAGCTGCCCTTTCCACTAGTGATAGCGGAACTAGTATCAGTCTTCAAATTGTCGATGGTCTTCGCGACCTCGGCGCCGCGCACTGGAGGAACTCGCAGCTAAATACGGCCTTAGACATATACCGATTGGCTGCTCAAACGGCGCAGCGTTTGCTGGGATCCGCGTCGGTGGACACCGCCGCCTGCTTACACGAAGCCGGGATACTGGAGGATGCGATCGGCGAACCTGGCAATCATTCGGGCGAGTACTTCAAGCAATCATTCGAAATAAGAATGCGGTTGCTGGGTCCCGACAATCTTGACACTGCCGAATCTGCTTATGAATATGCTCGGCATTATAAGGGTGATCGAGAGTGTAAAGAGAGTGCATTGAAGCTTGCCATAGCAGGACGAGAACGGCACACCGGCTTATGCGATGATCGCACGAAAGCTTACGTAGACGAGTTGGTTCGGTTGTATGCGGAAGACGGACATTTCTCCGGGGTGGCAGGTATTTCCGGTCCCAGATTTGAGTTTGCCGATGATCCGCTCTTGCCGCCGGCACCAAGGGTGTCGAGACGATATCCTGCACCGCGCAATCCCGGTGCACAAGCGCCAATCACCGCCGGTAGCGATCAGATTTCCACTCTGGCTGCATACCTCGACGAGCGAAAATTTGCGGCCGGGGTTGAAGCGCAGGAAACGATTAATGCGGTGATGAAAATCATCGACCTCTACGAAGAAACAGATGAATCGCCAGAGCTCTGGACTGATGTGCCTGCTGTCAGCCATCTTTTTTGCGGACTGACTCTTCAGTTAGTTGCCCACCATTTCATGTCTTCAGGAGACTATGCTCGCGCCAGCGCGACATTTGATACGGTGCTGAGAATTCGCGAAGAGGTAATGGGGCGCAGCCATCCTGATGCGGCCATGAGTCTTTGCGATCTGGCTGCACTGGCTACGCGCACTCGCGAATATCGGGACGCTGAACGTCTCTATACCCGTGCCGCAGAGATTTTTGAGAGCCGACTTGGTGAATCCAATCTCTACACGGCTGCGGCTTATCATAATCTAGCCGTGGTCTTGCATAAGCGCAAGCGTAAGCAGCAGGCTGCTCCGCTCTATCGAAAGGTGCTTGAACTGCTGGATCGCAGCGGAAGTACCGAAGGATCAAGAAAACTCGTCTGCATCAGGAACCTGGAGAGCCTCGGATTGCGTGCCTCGGAGATAGACGACTAATATGGCCAGTTCAACTCGTTTCTATGCGCTTAAGTCTGCAGATTTCGAAAGTCGTTACCTGCATCTGCCGGTGCCACGGCCGGTTATGTCTGATCCCGATGCGTACAAAATGATATGCCGAGAGATGCTCGGGGCCTGCATTCAACGATGCAGTCTATCTAATTTTATGTCAACGACCCGATTCAACCTTGCTGTTCGTTTTGAATCCGGCAAAGGTGTTGATCCCGATATTGAGCGTACCAATGCCGGTTGTTACATGCTGGCCTCGCTCTTTCCGGCTGCGGCAACCGGGTTGCCCTGGTGGCTGGCAGGTTCTGTTGATGTGCCTGAGGATTCAATGCTCACCGGGCCGGACGCCTTGAGAGCGGCGGTGGATCGGCTGCACGAACTGAAACTGCTGGAAGTTATTCTAGCCAACGTTTGTTTTGGGGAAGCTGCACCACACATTATTTCTTTTTGCCGATTTCTGGAAGATAACGCTGATCGCAACGCCTGGTTGATGGCGATGGAAACAGACGAGTCTCCTGCTTGAGTATTGCAGAACTTAGTCGAAGTCATTAAGTCTTCGATTCGGATTTGGTGCCACTGATGGTGCCATTAGGCTGGCGGGCAGAGGAATTTACGGGCTAGAGATCACTGAATAGTTTCTTGATCCATTCTTCTTTTATCCAGTGCCTAACTGTCTTTCCATGAATATCTTCATCTTCGGCATCGGCGCCGTTTCTAAGTAGAAGTTCGATTATATCCTTCTGGTGAGCTTTAGCGTTGGGAGAACCAGAGCCACTGCGACCGGTGTTTTGCACAGCCAAGTGCAGTGGAGTTGATCCATTCTCATTCTTCATGCCAATTTCCGCACCACCGGCCAGCAACGCGCGCACAGCGTTGGTGCTTCGCGTTCTTACGGCACGGTGTAGCGGTGTGACGCCGTTCTTATCGACCGCATTTGGATTTGCACCGGATCTAATCAAAAAAGTAATAATGGTTTCTTGTGCTTCCGGGTTCGACGAGTCTGTCCTTGTCCCTGAATCCGATGCGTAGTGTAAGGCTTCTGCGCCCCGCCTGTTTTTGGCACCGATGTCTGCGCCCATGCCCAAAAGAGTTCTGGCAATATCAATGTTGTGCGCCGCTACAGCCGCATGCAATGCCGTATCGCCAGCGTAGAGATGATGTTTTATCTGTTCAAAAAAATAAGTGTTCGGGTCTCCACGCGTGGCGCCGACGCGCAGACCTGCCTGTGCAAGATGCGGATGAGTGGCCAGAAGCGCTGTGACCAGGGGCGTGTCTGCAATGACAATTGCGTGGAGTAGCTCCATCATGAAAGGTTCTTCGACTTTTTGTGCCATTGCCTGGTTGTCCGAGCAGGTTGCTGAATGACTCACCGGAGTACTTAGTCTAGAGCATTTGTGGTGTAACCACGCCTTTCAATTTCTTGCATTCTATCCACTGGCATCGGGGATTTGTTTGATTCTATTGGTCACACGCCTCATGGTCCAGTGGCAAGGACTGCCTGCTAAAACTTGATCTGCGGTTTACCTGATAGATGATCCTTGATCCATCCAGTAAGACCTGGTCTGGTGAATTCCAGAACCAGCGACCCGTCTTCGTTTTTCTTGAATTCTACAGATGGAAGTCCGTCTTCATGCGAGCGAGCCGCCTGGCTCAATGCACGCTGATTGTCCTGGTCTCCCCAGACTTTGCTGCTAATGTCATTCCATGTGCCGTCATGTAACGACGTTTTCATGTCTTCGACCCTATTGTTGAACTCCTCAACCATGATTTTTCACCTGTTGTGTTTTATCGCCGTCTTTAATAAGGTACGAAGTGAAGATGACAATGAGTAGACAAAATTATGTAGGCAAACCGAATGTTTGCAGAGTCAGTCCAGTCGCCAACAACCGAACCACGCAAAAGCGTGCGGTGAGCTTTGTCCCGGAGCCAGTATGGACACATCTATTAGTGAAGGCAGCAACAATGTGTCGACAGCAAGTGCTGATTGATATGGCGTTGGAACAGGCGGAAGAATTACGCGAAATCAAGTTCACGGGCAGCTCCTTATCGAGGATCTGCCCGTGAACATTAACGCCAATCACAATTTATGGACAGTTACTTCTTGGTTTGTTTCAAGTTCATCCTCGAGACAATCACTGGTGCGCCGAATCCGTAACTAACCATTGCCAAAGCTCGATTTCCACCGTTCTCTTCGACTTTAAACTGATATGCGCTGCCAGCCATAGACAATTTAGCATTCAATCTCTCCATCTCAGCCTGTCGCTGAGCAGGGGACAGGCTGTCCATTAACTGCCCTAATCCCTTGGTAAGAAGTTCCTCTTTTGGATGTTCGAGCAAGCTGTTTTGCTCAGTAACTGCCGCTACCTGGCTCACCAAATGATCAAGCGTTGCTCTGTCCTCGGGTTTAAGTTCATCCACAGGCAATGACTCATTTGAATCCTCAGTCGGCTTCTTCGGTTTCAAGTCAACATCAGCAGGCTTGTTGAGTTCTCTGCCAACCGGCTTTAGTTCATTTTCTTCGCCGCGGATAACTTCTTTGCCATCGTTGCCTGCTTCCTCGGCTGTGGGCTTACGATCTAACTCAATGCCGGGAATCGGCTTGTTTGCATCAGCTGGCTTGCCACCTTCAACCGCTGTTTTGGGTTTCTCTCCCGCGACCGGCTTGCCGGCCTCGAGAGCTCGACGTATCGTCTCTGCTGCTGTATCTTGGTTCTCCGGTTTCAATCGTTGCAATAATGACTGCAAGAGGGCTTCTGCTTGTGCCGCTGGAGATTGTTGGCCCGGTTTCTCCGGTTTCTGACGGTCTTGACCGCCATCTCTGAGTTCTTCACCAGGATTTTGTTGCCCCGGTTTCTGACGCTCAAGTGGAGCTTGACCGCCCGGGAGTTCTTCACCAGGATTCTGTCGGGCTGGTTCCTGACGGTCGAGTGGAGGTTTACCGGCGTCTCTGCTTTCTTCACCGGGATTTTGATCCGCCCCGCGGGGAGGCTTCTGAAAACCGGTTAAATCCAACGGGGTGAGACCTTGCCCGGAAGACTCGTCACCTACCAATTCAACAGTGTGTAGTAACTGTGCCCCTTGTGATTCGGCTTTGCCAATTCCTTGGGGGAAAGAGCCGCTGCTGATGTCCAGGGGGCCAAAGTCGGGTTGCTCCAATTCGGCCAACTCTTCTACATCAGTTCTGCCTTCGAAATTATCAACAATATTTGCTGTCATAACCTTCTCCTACTTCGTGGTGTCAACCAACAAGAACAACGTACGCTGGAAATGTTGTTGGAGAATTGTTGAATTTGCAGCAATATCGCAACAATTGCCGCAAATGTTTCTGCCACAAGCATCATCCCCCGTGTAATTCTCTGAAATTACTTACTGAATGAGCGCGAAGCTTGCTATTACTCATTAGCCGTGTACAACTACCATTAGAAGAGCTGCGCCGACATTCGATCAACTAAGCAAGGGATACTCGCCGCTAGGGCTGCTATGGACAGGATGGCGGCATTCGTTGGTTTAGCCCCGCGCCTACACGGGTACTAGGGTTATACAATCCGGACCGGCAATAGATGGCAAAGCTGCTACTTATCGAAGATGATGATGAATTTGCAGGCATCTTAGTGGAAGCACTAAGTTGGTCGTACTCCGTAGATCGCGTAGGTGATGGTCTACAGGGGCTTGCTTGGCTGAGGCACAGCCAGTACGATGCAGCCGTAATTGACTGGGAGCTTCCGCTTTTGAACGGAATTGAAGTTTGCAAACAATTCCGCGGAGAAGGTGGTACCACTCCAATACTTCTTCTAACCGCGCGGCCGCGAGCAACAGATCAGATTGTAGGCCTGGACGCAGGAGCAGACGACTACCTGAACAAGCCATTCGAATCAGCAATTTTACATGCCCGTTTGAGAGCGCTTTTGCGAAGAGCTCCGGCAATCAAAGACGAAGTCATATCAATCGGCCGCCTTTCAATCAACACACGGCAAAAAGTAGTGAGCGTTGACCAGCAACCCTTGCGTCTTACTAAACGCGAATTCGCCATCCTGGAACTTCTTATGACATCGCGGGGAGAACCGGTTGCTGCGGAAACGATTCTGAATCGAGTTTGGCCTTCGGATTCTGATGTATCCCCGGACAATGTGCGCTGTCATATCACCAGAATTCGTGCCCAAATTAGCAAACTCTCCAAAGAAGCCGCTGAATGTGTTCAATCCGCCTATGGCATTGGTTACCTGGTCAAAGCACCAAAGAACTAAGGGATGGAAGATGATGCGACAAAGCATCTTCGGGATGTCTTTCCGGATACTTGCATCATCTACTTTGTATCTTTGGTTTTCTCTGAGTGCTTTTCCCCAGTCTCAGGATGACACTCAGTGGGCTCTGTTAATCAAAGAGCTTCCTGAGAGAAAAGCACAAGAGCGGCTGCTAGAAATTATAACTTCAAATTCCGACGCTGCTGTGGAGCGAAAGAATTGGGAACGAACAAAGCAACTGTTGGCTCTTCAGACCAAGCTGTCTAAACCCTTGCAGAAGACCCTGTACACTGCAGCTGCTCGATTGGAATTTAAGTATGGAGAAGCTAAGAAGGCTCTGCTGTATGCAACTCGATTCCGCGATTCTGATACGGGGATCCCAATATTAATAGCTTCATGCTATATCAAGCTCAACGAATTAGAGAAAGCCAGAGGGACTATTGAAGAAGCGCTGAGACAACCGAAACGCTTTTCTGCTACCCAGCAAGCTTACTTGTACTTCCTTACCGGACAGGCTTACGTTGGATCAAACCGGAAGGAAGACGCTATTTTGCAATTCAAAAAGTCCTTGCTCACGGAGTTCTCAGAAGGTGCATTATCAGCCCTCTTTAGCACGTTGAGAGAGGTACAGCGCTCAAACGAAGCTTTGCGGCTGTTGGATTATTGGAGCACTGCCCAAGGGCATTTGGCCTCAAGTGTTTTTCTAGAGGGGGGGCATCTGGCAAGCAATCTGCATCAACAGGCCGCGGCATCAAGGAATTTCAAAAGGGCTTGGAAGACAGGATCAAAAGAAGCTGGACTTTATTATCTGGTGGAACTGCCACATGGAGAAGGAAAGTCGGAATTCGAACATATAGTCATGGATGAAATCATGCACCAGAGGCAAAACTCCAGTTTCTTTGTGAAAGCAGGATTGATATCCTTTAAGCACAATTGGGTGAAAATAGGCCGGCGATGTTTCGAAGAAGTGAGAACAGCGTCGGACTCAGATCTTTATCTGATGGCTGAAATCGAAGCAAGAGAGCGGTTGCTTGTTTCGGCGGAAAACCATCTAAGACAACTTCAAAAGCAAAATGCCAAATACCCGGGTGGCCTGTTTCTTCTATCGGAAGTCTTGATGAGAAAGGGTGACTTCAATTCGGCCATTGATGTTTTGAACCCCGCTCTTAAAGACCCGCTTACAAGTGAAAAAGCTCTGGCTACACAGGCAAGAATTCTGATAGCACAGGGCGACCAGAAAGCCTGGTTGCTCATTTCAACGTTGCAGAAAGCGTACCCTAAAAAGGGATATTCAATGGAAATGCTAGTTGCGGGATTGAGTGGGAAATTTATTGCAAATCTTGAGGTGATGAACCGGCTCAAAGCGGGATTAGTCAAGCACCTTCTTACCAATGCACAAACGGAGCTGAGAATCACTGTTGACAAGGGAAGGCGCGCCGAGTTGTTCTTCACAATCGCTCGCTGTGAGTTGCTTGTAGGTAACGGAGAAAATTGTCTCACCTGTGTGAATGAAGCAATAGCCCTCGGCAAAGATGGTTATGCCAGCCTCAATCTGCGAGCGGCCGCATTCGACTTGATGCTCAAATCTACGGACGCAGAGCAAGAAAGAGATGCAATAGTGGAGACATTTCGAAGGTTAAGAAGAGATCCAATTCAGCCAAGAGAACACCTATCGAGTTCAACCGAGAGACCTTCAAAATGACTCTTTTTCGAAAGTCCCTATTATTTGTGGTCGGGATCCTCAGTATTCAAATGATTCTGATCTCCGGGTTGCTGCTGCTGCTAACAGCTGCAGAAAAGAGAGCGGAACGCCTCGCTTATTCCCGCGCAGCAATATACGGGGCATCTAAAATGGTGCCGGCGTTTACAGAAGCGCTGCACTTGGTTGGGCTCGTTGCCATTTACGGTGACACAAACGTTAAGAAAAGGTACGAAAATCTCAGGCAGGAAATCTCGGACACATTACATCGACTTAGCAAGGATAAGTATGCAAGCGCTCAGGATCTTAAGGACCTGGATAGATTGGAAAGTGAAGCAGAATTTTTATTCCACGAATTGAAAGAATTCGAACAGAACCTTGTGAGCTGTACATCACCGGAAGGTTTCATTCTTGAGACTGCAACATTTAAGTCGAGTATATTTCCTTATCTAAATAGAGTTACAGAAATGGCCAATGCATTTGCTCGACGCCATCTGCTCGTTGAGCGCAGATTACAGCAAACGAACAGTTCGTACTTTGTTTCAGGTTTCGGAATGCTGTTTCTGGTAAACGTTTTGGTAACTGCGGCCTACGTAATTGCGTTCAACAGACTGGTCGTGAAAAGACTGGCCGTGGTCACGCAAAACTTTGTTCGGTTCGCCAACAATTCCCCACTCTATCCGAAACAACAAGGTGCCGATGAGATAGCGTTTGTTGATCACGAATTTCATGCACTTTCTCGCTTAATAGTGGAAGCCTCCGAGAAAGACCAATCGCTATTCAATAACATGCCTGTGGGGCTCATCACGTGTGATGAAGAAGGGCGAATTCAGAAGCTCAATCCGCTAGCACTAAAATGGTTGGGAGAAGCCACAATAAACTGTTTACTCGAACAGGTGGTGGAAGATCGGCAAAAGCTAGCGGCGGTCCTGAGCGGGGAAGTTAGTGGATCTGTTCGTGCGCGAATAAGAATGCAAGATAGAGACATGGTTCTTACCGAGCTATCGGCCTCACGTTTTCATTACCAGTCCAAGGCTTATGTGATTATTGCGCTAGTTGATCTTTCGGACAGAGAAGAAAATGAAAAGATGCGTCAGGAATTTCTCAACATTGTAAGCCACGATATAAGAACACCAATTGCTGCTGTTTGCATGTTAGTAGAAATGATTCAAGAGGATTCTGATGAGATAAGGAAATTAAAGTACTGCGGTTCTGCGAAGACGCAACTCGACAACATAATGAAATTAGCGAACAACTTATTGGATGTTGCACGAATGGAAGCTGGAAGTATCACGCTGGACAGACAGGAGTGTTCGGTGGGGGCTCTAATCGAGCAGGCGACAGAGGTTGTGACCTTCCAAGCGAAGAAAGCCGGTGTGCGGATCATTGAAAGAAGTACGGATCTTTTTGTCGATTGTGATCCAGACCGCATCCAACAGGTACTGGTTAACTTTCTTTCGAATGCACTTAAGTACAGCGGCTCTGACACCACGATTGAAATCTACGGCGAGCAGATTGAACAGATAGTTCGGATCGCTGTTCGTGATCAGGGAAGAGGGATTCCCGCATCTGAAATATCAACCGTTTTCGACCGATTCAAGCAAGTTCGAGAGCAGGATGCCAAGCGTGGGGCGGGGCTAGGTCTGACTATTTGCAAACTCCTGGTAGAGAGTCATGGCGGACAGGTGGGAGTAACCAGCGTAGACGGTGAGGGAAGCACCTTTTGGTTGGACCTGCCCGTCAATTCGATTGCGTTAGAGTAAGAAATAGTAACTTCCGGCGGTTGGATTGACCACCGTTTCCAAGCTGAATCTTACGATTTTTGTGCCCGCCGCTGCGCCGCTGCAACAACATTGCGTCTGGTGCCACGCGGAATCTAGCGCGAGAATACCCTTGTTCAGTCAACCTCTGCAGGCCCGTAGCTGGCCGGGCGACTCAGCGATCTGTTTGCTCGCTAGCGGCTCGGGCGAGTTATCTTACTTTGCCAGGGTTTGGCACCAGCGGAATATCGCCCAACATAGTCTCAACTATGACTGGATGAAATTCTCCATGAATGAATGAGCAGGTCGAGTTCTTCGCAACCTGAACAGCGTTCCTTCGTTCGGAGGAAGGCTTACAAGACAACTGTCGAGTTGAGCTTTCACTCCGAACAGAGGGAACGGCTTACATATCTATCGATTCTTGTTCCATGTATTGTTCAGCTTATTTCCCAGGTCGACCATACGGTTGACCCATTTATCAGTACTCGAGGCAGATACATTGCTTGATTCTTCCGATCGCTCCGCGGAAGATAGCCCATGCAGCCGCTCTTCCAGCTGCTGGCGATTTAATTGTCCCAATTCACGATCAATTGAGAGATTCTGGTCGCGAATGGCAGCGGGAGAATTGTTGAAATCACTCAAGTCCATTCGGAGACGGCTGCGGAGCTTGTCTAGCAGCTGTTCATCAGTCATACGGGCGATAGCCTCTCTACTCCTGTTATTTGACGTCTTATCGTCCTTGTCATCTCTGGTCTCTTGGTTTCGGTTATTAGCCGGAATCTCTGCGACACCAGATATTCGTTCGTCTTTTCCGCCGGTCGCTACGCCATCGGCGTACGAATCTATGCTTTCTTCCTTGTCGCCGTTTTTTTCGTGGGACTTTACGTCATCCTTGCCGCCAGCCTCCTTATCATCACCAGTGACTGCATGAATGATCTCAGTAGCATTAACGGCCTTTCTGTTGGGCTCTGCGTGACCTTCTACTACGCCCTCAATACTGATTGCAGGAAGACTCTTTGCTGATTCCGCTAGAACGGTGTCTTGGACTGCGTTCGTCTTACTGATGTCTTCCATCAGTTTAGTAGCGACGTCTTGATTCATCTCCTCGTTGTCGCCAATCGTCTCAGTTTCAATTTCTTTCTCGCTGTGCATAATCTCATTCCTTTTACTTCCCTTCGGTCTCCCCTCAGTTGTGAAAGAGATTACTCACACAGAGTGGGCAGCGACTGGACTCCACTGTGGAAAATTTGTGAAGGTAGTTTCACTCGCCCCGTTTGGGATACATGAATGGTCTCCGAACTCTTTGCGGAAGATAGCCCATGGAGTCGCTCTTTTAGCTGATCGTGAATTGGGACAATTAAATCGCCAATTGAAAGATTCTGGTCGCGAATGGTAGCGGGAGAATTGTTGAAATCGCACAAGTCCATCGGAGACGACTGCGGAGCTTGTCTAGAAGCTGTTCATCAGTCATACGACTCCACTAGTGCTGCTCTTTCTCATTTTGCCTTGCGTTCTGATGACCACAGTGACAGGAATGGTGAGCATCATTGAGAACACAGCACTAAGAGTGTAAAACACATAAACCAATGTGCAGAATCCTCTTTGACCGAGGCGCTGAGCATCAAGAGAAAACAATGCTCCAAATGAAAAAGCGAGGATCATGCCAATAAACAATCCTTCAAAATCGAGAGCAATCCTTCAAAATCGAGAGCCGAGCGTGGTGCCGTATTTGGATATTTTTCATTGCAAATGGATGGACAAGGAATCAATAGTAGCGTAGAGATGACAACTAGGGTTAATTGTTTGATCTTCTCACTTGTCGAGCAATTGTTCGGCCGGAAACATGCAACCACGTTACCAATTAACACGGCATAGACTGTTATCCCCAATACGAACTTAAGCAGGTTTAGCT
>JAKFUT010000333.1 GCA_021732565.1 Candidatus Obscuribacterales bacterium | reverse complement strand
CTCCCGGACCTAGCACTGCCAGCGCTTTCTCAGCGCATCGACGGGCTTCCTTGTTATTATTGAGGTGAATCCAACAAGAGGCCTCGTCGTTCAAAATTTTGCTTCGTCTAAGCTTCAATCTCGGATCTGTTAAATTACTCAGTATCTTTTCGGTTCGTTCCAAGTATGAAATGGCGTGTCGAAATTCCCCCACAAACTCATACATGTTGGCCAGTCTCACAAGAATGACGTGGTCATCGGGGCCTGAGGCTGCAGCAAATTTGCCGAGAGCTTCTTTAAGAATTACGGTAGCTTCTTCTCGACTCTGCAAATGCATGAGGTTATCGACTTGTGCTGATGCGATGTCGAACCAGAGACTGAGGTGGTTCGGTTCGCCCCCCTCCAGAACACGACTATCGTCTGCCAACGAAAGTGCCTTCCGAGCCTGAAGGAAGAACAGCTTGGCATCAATCCTTCTGCCGGCTTTTCGATAACTCTGCGCTATGTCTAAATAGATGCAAGCCGCCTTGGCTGGACATCGTCTAAATAGATTTTTTGTCTGGAGAATATCAACAATGTCAGCCACCAATGTCTTTGCCTCGTCGTCTCGACCTCTTTTGAGGAGACCACATAGATACGTTTGAGCAAAATCGTCAAGAGTTTTTTTGGAACAGGTTTCCGGAGGAAGAAGTCTAAACGCCCGCTGATAATGGTTTAGCCACTCATCATTTTTATCTTTCAATTCCTGTTCAGCTAACAATTCCAGTAAAGCTGCAGCCCCGATTGGATTTCCCTTTTCGACCAGATCGATGACATCGATAATCGCCTTCGGGTCGCGGGAGAGTGTCTTTACAAACCCATCATGAGCTTCCTGCCAGTATTCGCGTGAATTATCGTCGGATTTCTTCGGATTATCCTTACGTTCAAGCATTCTTGAAACCGGTTGACCTCTTGCGGGAAAATTGCCCAAAAGACAGACTGAGGCAAGATACATGGCCGGGTCCTTTCCTTTTGCGCCCTTTCGGCATTGTTCAATGAGCTCTCGTGCCTGAACATCATGGCTGTATTTTTTCAAAAGATCGCAGCCCTTCTCGAATTGCGTCTTGGTATTTGGGGGGCCGGCAGAAAGATTGTGAGCTACCGCCCTATGAGGTTGGTGTCTAAATACCATTGGCAGCAGCACCACGAAAACCAAACACAAACATAATACGACTGCGACAGGACCGATTAATCGCACGGCAATACCAAATACGGTACCATTTTCCGTCCGCTCAATTGGCAAATTCTCCTGCAGGTCTATTGACTGCAATTCCGACTGCACAGCCCGCATCGTTTGTGGTCGAGCGGCGGGATCCTTTTGCAGACAATTCATTATAAGCTTAGACACCTTGGGTGCAACAACCGACGGCAATGCCGCCGGTGTTGCCGATAGATGTGCCGACATAACGGCAAAAGCCGTGTCACACTCAAACGGTACGCGACCGCAAAGACTCTCATACATCAGACAGCCAAGCGAATAAATATCGGTTCTGGCATCCACAGAAACCCCTGTGCATTGCTCCGGACTCATGTATGCCGGGCTTCCAAGCAAATTGCCAGTACCGGTTAACCGCTGAGCAGCCGACCCGCCCTTGCTATCTTCATCAACCAAAATCTTGGCGATACCAAAATCAACGACCTTCACGGTCTCTTCGTCTCCAGGCAGAATCATTACATTCCCGGGCTTTAGATCACGGTGAATGATGCCTCCATCGTGTGCGTGCGCCAGGGCAGCACAGATTTGAATGAACAATGGAACTGCGCGCACAACTGGCAAACAACCATCTTGAAGAACGTCGCGCATAGGTGCGCCATCGAGTAATTCCATATCCAAATAAACGAACTGCTGGTCTTTACTAACTCCGAAGGTATGAATGGTGGCAATATTGGGATGGCTCAGTAGACTTAGCGTACGCGCTTCCTTTTGAAACCGCTTCAGCACGTGAGGATCACCGGCCGATTCGGAACGCAAAACTTTCAACGCGCAAACACGATCCATTATGCGATGACGTGCTTTGTAGACTGTGCCCATTGCCCCTTGCCCGAGCATGTCTAGAATCTCAAAGGTATCGCCAAGTGATGCAAGCAGATATTTTATTTCGTCCGCCTGGTTGGCACTCATCGGGTGCATGTTAACGACCACTTTGGGAGCTGCTGTTAACATGCCCGTCACCGAACAAGGCTAATCGCGATCCGGGTACCAGCAGTACACTCGATGTTGATCCGAAACCAGATCCCAAATCCAGCTACTGCAAAACCGAAACCAAGACAATCGTCACCTGTACCTGCCTTGAAGAACTACCTTTTCGCAGGCATCACTCGACCAGAATAAATTGATTCCGCTCGTCTTTGCGCCGTTGATTCCAATAGCCAACCAGCAACCATCAAAAGTGCAACTGCAGTACCTGCTTTACCCGCTACTCCAAGCCCTTTCTTGGCGGCCTCGGGTCTGTCGTGCCCCTCGGCTCGCGCCTCACGAATCTTCGCCACAAGCTTCCTCGTGAAGGCTTCGCGCTCTGTCGAGGAAGTGAGACTATCACGCTCACTGCTCATTCGCCTCAGCTCATCCGCGATAAAGATATGCTCCGCGGCCATCTTGCGCATATCTTGCCGCGATCTCTCAATTTCCTCAGCCGTTACTGAATCATCACGCCCCCTACGGGTTGCAAGCTCAATCGCTGCGTTGAGTGCCGCAACATGTGCGGTGGATTTACTTATCTCCGGTGGTAATCCCGCCTTCAATTCCGACAACAGGCGAGCATGCTCAAACCACCGACTGTACTCACCCTGCAATTTTCCCGCCTTTTCGTCGAGTTCTGAGGCGAGCTGCTGAAGAATTCGAGCTTTTTCTTTGTGGGTTTCGATTTCGGGTCCACTGTTTGCAAGCTTTTGTTCAAGATTGACAGCAGTCAGCTCGTCAATGAGATTCGCTTTCACTCGACGTGCGCCATGCAAATCTGCTGCAGTTTCCGGACTCAACAGCGGGAGCTTAGACCGCGCATCCAAATCGGGAGTGCGATGCTGTTCTCCTGTCTTGTGTGCCACTAATTTGGACTCGAACTCGTTAGCTTCTTCCAAGGCAGATTGCCCCTGGCTTCTCATGGTAGTCCGTTCAATCGGTGCGAGCCTTTCGGCACTGTTATTCGGGCCTGGTACAACGGTTGTAAGATTATTCTTCACCGCCAGATTTACAGCCTTTGCAATCGTCTTGCAGTAGACTTCGCGCTCCGCTTGAGAAGGCAAACTGTCATGTTCGCGCTTCATTCGTTTTAGCTCCTCAGCCAACCGATGGCAATCGTCTGCTACTTTCTGGTGACTGCGGTGCATTTCTTCAAGACCAGATGCAGCTCTTTTGCTCTCTTCATCGGTTTTATTTCCCAACCTTGCGGCTTCCCTTTGAGCATCGGCTGCAATTCGCGCGTGTGTACCAGCTTGCTCCCTTAGTAGTTCCACTTCTATCTCAATTTTTCTAAACATCCCCTGCAATTTAGAAACAGTGACAGGACCAAGCACAATTGGATTAATTTCTCTCAGCTTGGTCGATTGCTCATTTGCAGAGCCAGCGTCGATCATCGGAGTAGTCTTAGACCGCACCGCGGAGCCCGTATCCGGCACGCGTGGCTTTTCAGCCGTGAGCGCTGGTTTAGCTCGCGCATCAGGCGGAGCCGGCAGGCTGGATTCACCTACTGAATCGGGCTTTAGTCGACCCTGCGGGAAGGTTCGTGGTGGCACCGAATTACGAGATGAATCGGAAAACGCGATAAATTCTTTGACCTTTGATACCGAACCTTCTTTCTGCCCTGCATAGTTTCCAATGAGCAATTCGACTTCATTGACGGTGCCTCGACTCCATTTCTCTCGGTTAGCCTCGAGAACGCTCTCCATCACATCCTTAACGTCGCTACTGTATTCATCAGGCAGCGCGCCTTTCAGGCGGCGAGGTAATTTCTCGCGTGTCAAATCACTTGCTCTCCGTAGCTCCGTCAGATCCAGCCCGCCATCTCTGGTTTCCTTGCTCTCAGATCGCTCAATCTCAGCGAGCGGTTCAGCAGGCTTGCTACGCCCGGCAGGAAGGCGCCACCGCTCTAACTCTCCATACAACTCCGCCAGTGACTCTGCCGGTTTACCTGCTGGTCGCTCCGCTCGCCGGCTACCACTTGATCTCGTGTCTCCTTCCACCGCTGGTTTCGAGTCCTTCCGTCTTTCCAGGCCAAGGTACAGCAGGAGATAGAGCCCGGCGCCGATGCCTCCGACGGCAGCCGGTTTCCAAAAGTCACTAATGTTTAAACCCTCGGGCATAGACGAGGTCCGATCGTCGAGTTTTTCATTAGCATCGGGCACATCACGTGTAAGCTTCAAATTCAGCTCATACGCAGGAGTACAAGAATCGATGGTGCTCCTCCCTGGAACTACAGAAGGCATCTTGATTCCACCAATGTCTTCCCGGGGCGAGGGAAGCTGTTCTATACCATTTACTTCCAACGCCGGAAGACCAGGCAAAGCAGATTTCATTGTATCGTCGTGCAATTGGCTCATTAGCTCCGACATCCAGCTCAATCCAAGCATGTTATCACTGGCTATGTCTCGTGATTTCTCGCAACTGATCAATTCATCCATTCGTCCATCCTCTAGCTTTGCATCGAACGCTATCACTGAATTCTCACAGCCGAATAACAACCAGGTCTCTGAAATTGGAGCGCTGCTGCGGCTTACCGCAAGACGGAAAGCGGGGACCGTCCCGGCCAGTTTGGGCAAAGTTTTCATGATAGGCTCTTTTCACTGCTCTCTAATTTGCGCAAGACCTTCCGGGTGATCAATGAGATTCTCGCTTGCGCAATGCCCGGAAGTACCTATCAGAGGAATGGTTATTTGATAACTAGACTCCACGCAAAGTTCGTACACCAGCTTTTCAGAGTCCACCTTACCGCCGGAATCCACAGCAGCATCATCTCCCGGTGTAACCTGAAGAAATTTGATTTTCAAACCGGTGGTGAAATCTGCCCCGTCATTCGCTTTGAGATTCGCGAATTGACCGAATGGCCCCTCTGCTACTTTCCTCGCCGCAGTGGTAGCGGCAGCGATGATCTGCTCGCGGGAGGCCCCGGTGGCACCCTCTCGTGAAGCAAGCTGGCAAGCAACCATCGCGGTGCTGAGACCGCATAAGTAAAGCGCTAAACCCATTGTGAAAAATAAAATCGGGCACGGCTATTCTGTAGTTGATAACTGTTAGACGGAGCGCGGTTCACAACTTCGCGACCTTTCGGATAACGCGGTCATCGAGATTGCTCCCTTCACCAAGACATAAATGTCGACTTCTCGCGTATCCAGCGGCAAAATCAATATTGGCGTACGCATGTTTTGCCTCAAAGTTGAGAGTTTCCGTGCGCGGCGCATGCAAACGTTTTTGCGTTTTCCGAGGTTATCTGTTATTTTGCCGAGAGTCGCACCAGGTCTACCTTCGGGCTGTTTAGTCGTCTGAAGTCATGCTATCATGAAATTGAAAGTTGATCGGTCGAGGATCTTCTGACTCAGCACAGCGATTGAGCGTTGTTTACAAAAGTGGTGAAATCGGGTAGATTCAAGAGACACGTCGCATTGCGACGGAGGCCGTTAGGGAAAAGCATGAATCTGAATCTGCCGCGACGGTCTCCGCATTTGTATAACACAAAACAAGGGCGTCTAGATTCACTACCCTATACCGCGGTCTTCTAATAATTAACAGCATTTACACTGAAGGAGTACACAGTGGACAAATACGCTTTGGGCTGGTGCTCGGAGTGGGACCTTAATCCTCATGCTTGCGCGATTGATGGTCCGGAACTGCTGGTTCGTCTGACAGCACAACATAAGTCGGGTATCTATCAGGCTTTGCGTTCAACCGGCGAACGTCTCAATTGCAAACTGTCAGGCAAACTGTTGACCGAGTTGTCTCCAGACAGTTCGGCGCTTCCCGTGGTTGGAGACTGGTGCATTGTTGGACCGACGTTTAGAGATGAACGCAATGAGCCAGCGTCAAAAATCAACGCGATTCTGCCTCGTCTTACGAAAATCGCAAGACTCGCTGCCGGGCGAAAAATGGCAGAACAGGTATTGGCTGCCAATATCGATATTGTCTTTATTGTTACTTCGACGAACACTGATTTCAGTATCAATCGGCTCAGACGCTTCGTCCTGTTAGCCGAGTATGGCGCTGTGCGACCGGTAATAGTTTTGTCCAAGTCCGATCTTATTGATGACCAGGAGAGAACCAATCTAGAACAAGTCCTGCAGACCGATTTACCGCAGACGCGGTTTATTTTCAGCAGCGCACTTACGGTGGCTGGCATCGAGGCTATCAAAGAGATGTTGGGTCCAGGCAAAACCGCAGTGTTTGTCGGTTCCTCAGGTGTAGGAAAATCGACTCTCGTAAATCGGCTCCTTGAGAACGAAGTGCAGAAGACAGCTGATGTACGTTCACATGATCAAAAAGGTCGACATACGACTTCGGCAAGTTGTCTATTCTTTGTTCCTGGTGGTGGCATGATTGTCGATACCGCCGGCATAAGAGAAGTTGGAGTAATCGGCACTGACGAGGATCTTGCGGGAATTATGCCTGCTGTTGCGACACTTGTTGCAGCGTGTCGATTTGCGAATTGCACCCACAGCTCTGAGCCGACATGCGCGGTTATTGCAGCGGTGGAGCTTGGTCATCTTGAGCAATCCGAATTCCAAGATTATACAAAGCTTGAACGGGAGATGGATTACAGCAGGAAGAAGCTCGATCAGCGCTTAGCTTCAGAACAGCGAAAAGCATCGAAGAAGATCACAGAACACAATCGCCGAGGGAAGAACCAATAGGCGGTAAGCCCGGCTTCGGACTTGAAATCGGATCTGGATCTGGTTCTGGTTCGGGAATGGGTCGAGCCAGCCGAAAAGAAAAAATAACTACCAAACGCCCTTGCGATGAAGACTCCATTTCTGGCAAACTCTTACAAAGAGATAAGCGTCAGGGTGCCTCATGGAATCGTTCATCACCGGTGTCATCGTTATTGCCATCACCACAGCCCTGTCGGTAGGCGGATTTCTATGCTTTCGGCGGGTTGTCAAAGCAGATTATTTAAGCAAGCATCATGACATCGCGGACCCGATGCTCTCGCTTGTCGGTACCCTTTATTCGGTATTGTTAGGTTTTCTTGTAGCTGGAGCAGTCGGCCGCTTTGAAGAAGCAAGACAAACGGTGCACGGCGAAGCCAATGCTATAGCAAACGTGTTTCGGTTGTCTTATGGTTTGCCTGATGATACCAGGCAGAAACTGAGAAAACTCTGTGTATCGTACTGCACCGAAATGGTGAACAATGAATGGAATCAAATGAGTGTCAACCACGAACTCACCGTGCGGGGCTGGATACTCTACGAACGGCTCTGGCATACTTGCCTCAAGATTGAGGCAAACGATGCTGCCGTGGCGAACATTCATTCGGCGTTGTTACAAGCAATCGATGAGGCGGGCGATAATCGAAGAGAGCGTTCTATTGCCGTAAATCAATCGCTTCCTGGTGCGCTCTGGCTAGTGGCGATATTTGGCAGCGTCATCATAATTTCGTTCACCTATTTTTTCAGCGCCGAAAAAACAGCGCTTCAATGCTGGATGATCGGCATGGTCGCAGCCAGTCTTTCGTTGAATATCTTTCTTCTGGTAGTATTCAGCGCACCGTTTAATGGCGTCATGAAGATCTCTTCCACCGCATTTCAATTGAATCTAGAATTGTTCAACCACCACGTCGACGCCGAATCGATGGACTCGGATCCGTAAGTGTTAACCACTGATTTTAAGGCTCATTCCCGCGCAGAGCACAAGTTGAGATAATGGAAAGTTTGATTGTTTTTCTGGGAGGAGGAATTGGTGCAACCGCCCGATTCTTGCTTGGTACGGCCATTCAACGCGCGACTGGTCCTGGTTTTCCGTGGGGCACCTTCGCAATCAATATGCTCGGCTGTCTTTTTGCCGGAGTCGTCGCAGAACTCATTCGCGTGCGGCCCGAATGGCAGGGCAATATGCGGCTGTTCTTGATGGTCGGAATTCTTGGTGGTTTCACTACATTCTCTAGCTTCGGCTACGAAACAGTAGCACTTTTACAATCGGGCAAGTTTCTAGAGGCTATGCTAAACGCAGGGGGGCAGCTCATCCTCGGTCTCGCGCTTGTAGCACTGGGGTTTTACGTGACGCACCATTTCACTACAGGCTGACGATTTTATAGCATCTTATTTCGGTCAAACATTGATCCACTGTCGGCAGTCAGCATACGGATCATCGCAACCCGATTACTCGCCCCTCACAAATAAGGCGGGCGCACGCAAACTCACCATGCGCGTGCCGAGAAGTCGTCCAATTAGTCGTCTGTGGTTAAATCTCATTGAAGGCTTTGTGATTCTGCCCGGTAAACTTATAATGGAACTCAAATTGATCCGGTTACTAGCTAACCATTGTGAGGAAGTGTTGAGCGATCCTTATCTTGCGGATAAACTCCGGGGCCTCCTGAAAATGGTTTGCTGGGAACGCAACAATTCAGATAAGCGGAAAAAGATATTTTCTGGTGCAATAAGGAACATCGAGAACGCAGGCAGCATTTATGATACCGACGTTATCCATGTGCTCGATGAATACGCACGCGAATTTCGAAAACTGAACCTTTTTGAGGAAGCCGAGACTTTGGAACGGTTCGCTTCCAAGACTCGAGTGAGCATGCCCGACAAATTTGATTCTTCCGGTCGAGAACTTGACTGGTGGGAGCAACCCCATTTCATCAATCACCTGCCTGGCATACCGGTCGAGTTTCACTCATCACGAACGCAACCCGGGCATGGCGGTGGTCCTGGTGGATTTCTGTTTATTTGTTTTGTCGTGTCTGTGACACTTGGTATTCCGTACGCCACTATATTCGCACCGCTGCTAAAAAGATTTGATGGCATGGGCGAGTTGTTTTTCATGTTTTGCATTGTGCCGGGCATAACGTTCGCGCTCTACAAATGGAGAGACTCGAATCTCTCCGCGAAGGGGCACAATTCCTCATGCCATATCACTATTGATGGAATTCAGTTCAGGGAGCCGAGTCATGAGGTCTGGATTGGATGGAACGAAATGGAACAGGTCTGGATGACGAGGGATCCGCACCCCGACGATGACGATTGTTATGACGTGGTCGAAGTTACGGCCGGAAGAACCAAGAAATTCAGAATGAGCGATCAGTTTTTTCTCAAAGACGAAGTCAAAATGGTTTACGCGATGTGCATGCTGAAGCAGATAGAACTCGGCAAAAGGTAATCAGCAGTGCAAGGTACAAGCAAACTTTTACAGTCGGGCAAGTCTTTTCTGTTGCAAAATCAGTCTTAGAATTACCCGCACCCCGCAATTTTTCTCGGAAGGCAAAACGCAAGTGATCACTGCCGCTATGTAGCTAGCTACAAGTTTGAAACATCTTACGCTCACACTAAAAACCGTTGGTCTCACAGCTCACATTCGTAATTACAGATAGGATTTCGAAACTTAGTGGGTTCAAAATGGAGCACACCAACTTGTTTAGTGAGCATGGAGGAATGGTTGTATGAATAACGTGATAGATCTGGATGTTACTGAACTAAGCCGGGTGATCGGCGGGTGTGATCCAGACGACCTTGATCATTTAATGACCCTTGAAGCAGCTGAAGAAGCGGCGCTAACGGGATTGGGAGCTACAGGCTCAACCGGTAGCTATCCTTCCGGAACCAGTGTCTTAAGGGGCGACATTAGAGGCCAGGCCAGCGCGACGAGCCGCTGAAAGCGACAAGATTGAGCATTCGTAAAGGGAAAGGCCTCTAGTAGACTACCGCCACTCCTAACAGGAAGTCTCCGACGAATCTTCGCTGTGAGCAGTGTGCATCAGCGCTTTTGCGGTAAGACACTCCCACTTGGCGGTGCTTTCGGCAAAGATTTTGCAGAAGCATCCATCATCCATCCTGCCACCATCAGAAGCGCTACGGCGGTGGCGGCGTTGCCCGCTATGGCACCGCCCGACCGAGAAGACTTGTCGCCTGATTTTTCGCCATAATGAGATTTGAGCTCATGCACATCCCGCTTTTGGAAGTCGGCCCTGATTCGGACAAGCTCTTTGTGAAGTTCTTTGAGTTTATCGACTTCGGTTGGCCAGGCGGTGCTGAGTTGCGTCCGGAGCGCCTCTTGTCGTGAAACCTCGGTAACTAACGCAATTTCCTGGTCTAACTCGCTCAGTTTATCCTCAATCTTTCTCAGGAGCTTCTCCTTGTCCATAGACACATCTTTGGTGGCGATCATACGATTGGTCATGCCTTCAATATTCGAATCGGGCCGATCGATAGATTCTATTGCCGGGAAAACATATCTCCTCGCCGATTCTAAGGATCGACTCTCCACGTCCGTCTTATGACATGTTGTCTGCAACGGATCAACAGTGCGCTCTAACTTGCCGTCAGGCCATACGGTTACGCATTCACCCTCTTTAACCGAGACAATTATGCCGACCGGTCCGCCCGTCTTCACTGTTGCAATGGAAGCTTTCTCCAGTTCAGAAGCTTTGATCGCTCTTTTGGCCAGCGCGCTACAAAATGCCTCGCGATCGACAGCTGATTCGCACTTTCTGAAATCCTCGACAAGCTTCTTCACCTCTGCCCTATACTCAGCGCGCAGACGCTCCTCCTCGTTCCGACAGAACTTGGATGAGAGAGTGTCGCGATACTCTGGATAACGGTCCCAAAAATAAGGTCCGACATCTACTACAATATTTGACAGGTGAGATTCAACCTTGGCCGCAGTCAACTCTCTGGCTGGAATGCCCCGAAGGAATCGTATGCCGTCGTAGTTGCTCACATCAATCAGGCATTGGATTCCATTGGGACCGGCTAAAATTTTCATCGGTTTGGCTAGAGATTCCACCCTTATCTCGATTGGCACAGCTGCTCTCTCACCAGGCTTATCAACGACGCTGATATAATCACGCTCAGCAAAAGATTCTTTCGGCAGCGGGTGGCGAGAGGAAGTCTCGATCTTTCCGCGAGATATGAATCCGTTCACTCCCTCGACCGCCCCGGGGATTTTTGATTTGTAGGCTCTCACCAGAGTCTTTATATCTATTGGAAATTCCGACGAATTAACTGACCTTTCAGTCTCCATCATTCCTTCAAGCGCCTCTAGAACGTCCGGATGAAACTCTTTGGGCAGGCTTCGCCTCAGTTTCTCAGGCAATCGGCGTTGTACTTCCCTTGCGGCTGAATCCAGAGCACTACCTTTATTAAGTTCGCTCCACTTCTCATAGGCCTTCTCAGCTCTGTAATTTAAGATATTCACCACCGTAATCCACGTTGTGGCAATTACCGCCGTCCCGCCCAGCCCGATCAGGATGGTCTTCCAGCTTTCCAGTTCCGCCTTTTGTTTGGCAAGAGCCGCTTCACCCAGCTTTACTGCCTCATCGTCGCTAAGCGGCTTACACTCAGATTCCGAGAGTATCTTGATCGCTCCAGTGGTAAATGGATCGTTTTGATAGCAAGGTACTTTCTCTTGTAGAGTTTTTAGCACATCAAGTGCATTTTCATTGAACACTGGATCCTTCGACTCAACAGCCACCCGATTCAAGACCTTGGCATATTCGATTCTCGCTCGCCCCGACTCTCGCAACGCCACGAACAGAACCCGCGTTCTCTCTGCAAGTTCAGCTTGTGCGTCATCGCTGATCGGCTTTGCGTCGGGCGAACAGGCCGCTTTCACCTTTTTGAGAATATCGTGCAGCTCGGCGTAGATTTTTGATCTATCGACCAAATCTCCCACTCGAATTGCTTCTTCGAAATGAGGTCTGGCCAGTTCCAAACGCTGTTTGCTTGTACTTCGTCCATCATCTCTCATCATCGATGAAGCTGTAGCTAGGGGCTCCTCCTTTAGGGAAGTTCTTTCAAGTTTGTCCGATTTGTTGGTGACCTTTTCACGTGGCTGCTCTTCTCCATCCAGACTGATAGCAGGAAGTGAGAGTTGCTCAACGCCAGGTTCGGGCAAAGACCGCAAAACTAACGTGTCATCGTCTCCGGGTGCAAACAGTTTGCCTGTCCACTTTACGTCAGTGGTCTCACGGCAATCTTTATTGTGCTCGAGACGATATTGCGATGAATTGTTGAATCCAGGTTCGTGTTGTTCCCACATTGTCGCATTCCTTATAATCCTGCCAGGAGTATTGGTTTTGCTGAAAATTGCGAAGGACACTAACTGAGGCCGTTATTGATAAAACTTTCCCGGTTGGACAACTGCAGAAGATCTTGTCGCAGAAAAGATCGTTATTGGCTTTACCTGTCACAACAACGGGCCCGGGCTTCCGGGCATTCGTCGCTTACCTGGCAGGATTCGCAGGGAGTAGAACTCTTCGTACCGTCATGCGGGACTAACCTACCACCAACTAATCACAATCGAATTACACTGAACCTGCAACAAAATTGAATAAGTCCTCAAACGCGCATCGGGATTTTACTGAGTTCCCGGCTGTGTTGGAAAAGCTTCCCGGGAGGCTGCATCAATGTTTCATCGCCCTACACCAAACCTTTAACCTTCCATCAAAGGTGCCTCTCCCACAGGCCTCCAATCCCGTCGGTGAGAGGACTAGGGTATCGCAAGAACCCTTCTGATTTTCTCCACAGCCCGCCCACCAGATGCGGAGTGTTCGCCCATTTAACCACCACAACCCTCTTTCTCCTCTACGACAAGAAACCCATTCAAATTCAGCCGGGTTGTCATCCTCCTGGCTCTGGTCCACAGTTCCGTCGGCTTTGAAACCGGCCAATCCATTTAAGAACCATTGGTACTGCTTAGAAGTCAGTGTTACTAAATCCGCGCTAGCCGCACCACACACCTCCTTCGGTTTGACTTGCGCAAGGCGGGCGCGAATATCCATAGCCGATTGATCTTGTCGGTCTTTGAAGAACTTCTCGGTGAGTCTGTTCAAGAACAGCCATTCATGCACCGTATGATGATACTCTAGCTCGTTTTGCAAGAGAATCACGATGCTGTCACGTCGTATATTTTTCAAAGTCGAAATCTGCGCAGCAACGTCTAACACACGAATGAGATTTACGCGATCCGCATCTGCCGCCCCTCGAATGGTCGATATAAGCAGGTCACAAGCATCCAGCGAGCGGCCCTCTGCGTCAAGAGACAGGGCTTCCAGTCGACGTGCAGCGAACAATGCTGCCGGAGTGGTATTGGAAC
>JAKFUT010000089.1 GCA_021732565.1 Candidatus Obscuribacterales bacterium | reverse complement strand
GTTTACAGCCTTGGTTGCAAAGGGAAAATTGCGGCTGGCGCAATTTTCTATATAACGGACCGAGGTGATACCTGACCAAGGCGTTGAAATTATCTTTGCATAGCGGCTTTATCGACCGCCAAAGGTGCTACTAAAGTGCAATTCACTGATCTCGCAGCACCAACGGACTACCGCAGTATAAAATCACGCTAATCCATGTAGTTGCGTGGACGGTTTTACATGGCAAAGGCTGGAAGATTCCTCCGACCAAGCGGGCAATTGCCAGAAACAGGCTACTTTGATTGAACCGCGAGCTATAAACTTGAGAGAAACAAAATCTGTCAGCCGCCTCAACCTTTTCTTCCAACGGACCAGTAGTCCACGGTGCTGCCTCCGGGCCTCAAGTTCTCATCCCTGGACTCCTACAGTCGCATTCTGCCCAAGCACTCAGCAGGGCGAAGCACCGCTTGGTCAATCAAGTTAGTCTCAACGCGACGTCTGGAAATGCTGGATCGTTAAATGCTGTTGGGATCAGCGTATGCTGGAACGTCATCAACCACATTTGGCTGTGACAGTCGCCTCGGTGGAGCCGTTGACGGCGCCGAGGGTGAACCTTTCTCACCCGGAGCAACACGCAGAGACTCTCCACCCTGATTGGGAGCTATTCGCCCAGTCTCGATATCAACCCATGAGTTTGTTTTCGGGTCAAGTCTCCACTTCCCGTTGCCGAGCCTTCTGGCCTCGGCCATTTGCTTGTTCATCTGTTCCATCATTTGATGAACCTGCTTATCAAATGTGGCATCGAAAATGGACCCGCCCTGGCCCGGAAAGCCAAAGCTAAAACCAAGGCCATTCCCACCTGGCATTCCTGGAATGGTCATTCCGCCGAATGGTGTTTGTCCAAGACCAATGTCATTACCTCCATCTTCACGTGCTCTGGCACGCGGTGCAGGCCCGATGCCCCGCGCTACCGGGCTATCGAGGCCCGTGTCTATTCCAATACCGAGGGTCTTCCGCAACCTCTCCACTCGATCCATATAGGCCATGCTTTGTGCCGGCTGACCAAACATCTTCGACTCGAGTCTGTCAAGTCGTTGATCGAGGCTCTCAGACGGAAACGTCTTCTTGAGCGCTCGCCATTCCAATGTATTGAGCACTGGATACTGCGCTGAGCTATTTGACGAACCCGCGCCGTTAGAACCAGGTGTATTGGTGACTGGAGCAGGCTTTGCGGCCTCCGCCACGGATTTTTCTTCTTTGAGCGGCTTTTGAGAGCGCTCTGCGACTAATTTCAGTAACTTAAACAACCGTTCTTCATTGGTGCCTGACTGAACACCACCAAAAACCATGCATTCCAGGCGCTCAATGCGCTTTTCAACGGGATCTTGTGCATAAGGATGCGAGAAAAATCGATTCTCCAACACTGCGAGATCAGTAAGTGTCGGTGGTGCCGGATTCTTCGCCGGGGGCACTGCAAGAGCGGATGACCCGAACAAAAGAACTCCCGCAGCGGCGAAGGACAAGCTTCTCCAAATCGTATTTTTCCGTCGGTACCGCATTCGGTAATTCCTCTAAAAGCACTGGTAAATCGAGTCAAAAAGACGGACAGAAAGATCATTCTGTTCCCCAGCCGCGCTGTCGTCAAGTGAATTCCGAGACTTTAGCTTCCTGTTTCGAAAACTAAATTTTGCTTATCTCAGCGCTGGAATTGGAGCA
Source organism: Candidatus Obscuribacterales bacterium (assembly GCA_021732565.1). Lineage (GTDB taxonomy): Bacteria > Cyanobacteriota > Vampirovibrionia > Obscuribacterales > Obscuribacteraceae > JAKFUT01. The sequence goes on along the minus strand of JAKFUT010000089.1, from coordinate 11,571 downwards.
TTACTGCGTGAAGCTGGCGTGAAATAGGCTTTACAGCTTTGAACTTCGGGATCGAAAATTAAACGGTTGTAGGGATGGTTATTTTCAAATTTAGCACGGCAACCCGGATCTGTGCTCGCACTTTAAAACAACCCAAAACTTTTCATCACAACGTTCGATATCGAACAATCTTCAAACTTCTGATATTCACCAGAACCCATAGAAAGCAGCATTAAAAAGAGAGAAGGGAGATGCATGGCATCTCCCTTCCGGTAGTTCTTTCTGTTGCTGCCGACTACTCGTCCGACGCGCGGTACTCAGCGTCGACAACATCGTCGCCGGAGCCCCCGCCGAATCCGCTACTTCCACCAAATCCGCCGGCACCCCCGGGGGTGTCGGTAAACCCGGACCCTGCGGCTCCCGCGCCGACAGGTTCGCGAGATTGCGACTGATGCGCTTCTTGTTGGAGAATAACCAGCACACCGCGAAGGTCGTTCATCAAATTCTTGAACGTTTCCGGGTCTGCCTCTTCTTTAAGCTTCTGGCGAAGTTCAGTTACGAGCATTTCTGCACGAGCGGTGGTGCCGCTTGCAACCTTTCCGGCCAGTTCACGCACCTGACGCTCCACCGAGTAGCACAGGCTGTCTGCCTCGTTGCGCACATCGGCCGCTTCTTTGCGTTTGCGATCTTCTTGAGCGTGAGATTCGGCTTCCCGAACCATGCGCTCGATATCGTCTTTGCCGAGGTTGGTGCTGGCTGTAATGGTGATCTTCTGCTCTTTACCGGTGGTTTGATCGCGAGCAGTAACGTTCATGATGCCGTTAGCATCAATGTCGAACGTTACTTCGACCTTAGGTACCCCTCTGGGCGCCGGCGGAATGCCGTCGAGCCGGAAGTTCCCCAGGAGCTTGTTGTCACGAGCCATCGGGCGCTCGCCCTGGAATACATATATGTCTACTGCAGTTTGCTGATCATCGGCAGTTGAGAATACTTCAGATTTTCGAGTAGGAATGGTGGTGTTGCGCTCTACCAACTTGGTGAACACCCCGCCCATTGTTTCAATACCGAGAGACAACGGAGTAACATCAAGAAGTACAACACCCTTAACTTCGCCACCCAGAACGCCCGCTTGAATTGCGGCTCCTACTGCCACCACTTCATCCGGGTTTACGGATTGGTTTGGCTCTTTCCCGCCAGTTAAACTCTTTACCAGAGCCTGAACTGCAGGAATACGTGTAGAACCTCCGACTAACACGACTTCTTGCAAATCGTTGTAAGTCATTTTGGCGTCTCTTAGCGACTGTTCCATGGGGTTGCGACAACGCTCGACCAGGTGACGGGTCAACTCATCGAAGCGAGCTCTGGTGAGCTTCATCTCAAGGTGCTTTGGACCAGACGCATCAGCGGTGATAAATGGCAACGAAATATTGGTTTCCGTCACTGAAGACAGTTCAATTTTTGCCTTCTCAGCCGCTTCGGTTAAGCGTTGAAGTGCCTGGCGGTCTTTTCTCAGATCGATAGCTTCGAGCTTGGTGAACTCATCGGCTATCCAGTTAACAACGCAGTGGTCGAAATCGTCGCCGCCCAAGTGGGTATCACCGGAGGTTGACTTAACTTCAAATACACCGTCGCCCACTTCGAGAATCGAAACGTCGAACGTGCCACCGCCGAGGTCGAACACCAGAATGGTTTCATTTTCTTTTTTGTCAAGTCCGTAAGCCAGGGCTGCAGCGGTCGGTTCATTGATAATGCGCAGCACCTCTAGACCGGCAATGGTGCCTGCGTTCTTGGTAGACTGACGTTGAGAATCGTTGAAATAAGCAGGAACGGTGATAACGGCAGAGGTTACTTTTTCACCAAGGTACTTCTCCGCATCTTCTTTGAGCTTGCGAAGAATCATCGCTGAGATTTCTTCAGGCGAATAGTCTTTCCCCTGGATAGCGATTTTGCAACCACCGTCCGGGCCCTCTTTTACCTTGTACGAAACGATAGAGCGTTCCGACTCAACTTCCCCGAATCGTCGCCCCACAAACCGCTTTACGGAGTAAACCGTATTCTCAGGATTTAGAACTGCCTGACGACGTGCCAGCTGCCCTACAAGCCTTTCCCCCGACTTAGTAAATGCCACCACAGATGGGGTGGTTCTTCCACCTTCGGCATTTGCAATGACAGTCGGTTTACCGCCTTCCATGACCGCAACCACTGAGTTAGTGGTACCGAGATCAATGCCTACTGCCTTTCCCATGCTTACAACTCCCTGTCTTCTTTTACGGCTGCCTAGCCAATGGTGAGGATTATACGCTTATCCGTTTCGATACACCGGGCAGCACCCGGATTAATTCACAATATGCAGACTATCTACCAATCTTCCCAACCTGCTGAGCTCTTAGCGGCGGTTATTACAAACTCTTTATTATTGCCTTCTGCCCGGGAGCAGTGTTGCCAGGCTGCTTGCCATCACCTGACAAATATCGCTCAGTTCACGGCTCGCTGATGGTCAGCCTCTCCCCTGTGCCGTTTTGCAAATGTATATCTTCCAAAACTTCTCCCATCGCCAATACGCAGATCTGGACCTTAGTTCCGCTGGCCCTGGCATGCTTGACAAGGTGCGACGGTTGGTATCTAAAGGGAACCTGTTCCACCAGCGGTTGCCAATGCATCGGCACCATCCTTATTGCTCGGATCTCCTCGGCGATCCGGAGGGCTTCCTGGGGCGAAGCAATCTTGTATTTGCCTCCAATTGGCAAACAAGCTGTATGCGTTTCGACCTTACTGAGAAATTCGGTAATCACGGGGGAATACAGGGTGTCGCCTGAATGATAGAACCCTTCGAAATGGTAGCCGTTCACGGGGTTTCCGGGCGAAGAAGTCCTTGCAAACAGCGCATGCATCGTCTTGCCCAGACGTGTCATAGGATGATGAGCAGGCACAGCCGTTATTTTCACCTTGTTAATCACCGTTGATTCCCCGTGATCAAGACGAATCAATGCATCAGCCGGTATAACCCGGCGATACTTTCGCTCCATCCATTCGATCAGTTTCGTTGGACCGACGAACTGGCACTTCCACTCCCTCCAGAGATGAGCAGAAGCTAACACTCCGTGATCGAAGTGACCGTGAGAGAGCAATACCACTTCGCCGGGTTCAAGTCGACGGAAATCAATCGGGTCTTGAATATATGGGTCGGTATAAAGCCGAAGTCCCGGAAGCTCGAACTTGAACGCGCAGTGTCCAAGATACGTCAGGCTCAATTGAGGGTTCCTCGCAACAGCGGGTTACGACGCAGAATTGCACAAGCCGGCCGCGCACATCTTATCACTGAGATCCCGCCATGGAACTGAACTTTGTAACGACTTAATCGCGCTGCCACCAACAATTGGCACGGGCTCACGGTTTCCCGCTCAACAATGGCATAACTACTATCGGCGGTATTTGCAAATTCTCAGAAGTCCGGGGCGCCGGATTCTCGCGCACAACGAGCCCTACGCGGTCAGACAAGCGAGGAGCTTTGGTAAGCGAAATCCGGTGCGCCACCCGGGAGCGAAAGCCCGCGGAAATAATCACAGCTTCCCCCACCTTCAGACCTGGTTAGAGGATAACCGCTGAGTTACGCAACCATCGCCAACGGCAGGCAATAGGGGAACGAGAAGACTATTATTGAAAGGAATTTGAAGATCGCAGCAGTTGTCACGCTGAGACAATTTCTAGATGTTAATCCCTTTATAACCCGCTCCCCCGCCCCGGGAGCTGATATAACTTTGTCAAAACAACCTGTCCGTGTGGAGGAACTATGAATTACCGCAAATTTCAGGTAATTGCTTTCGCTTTGCCCCTGGCTATTGCAGCCCCGGGAATCTCGCCGGCAGGTGCAGAGTCTTTGAAGAAGAATAAGCCCTGGGAAGTTATCAAGTATCTAAATCCCATTCCGGAGAAGAACTACACCAATGCTTCCCAAGATCGTCTTATCAAGAAGCAAGCCTTCAAATCGGGCAAGGTTTCTAATGTACGACCGGCAAATAACAAGGAAGTAGGCTTCTTCGCCATCGTTCCGGGCGGTAAGCTCAATGACTCCGGGTTCATCGCATCGGTCCTGGACAATCCACGCACAAATGGAATCTCTGCCACCATTCCCTGGCGGCAGCTCGAGCCGGGCGAGGAGAAGTATGAGTGGGGAACGATAGATCAACTGCTGGAGCAGTGCCAGAGCCACAACAAGACTTTGATTTTACGGGTTTCTACCTGCGGAGTAGACTTGCCGGCAGATTCGGACAAACCGAGTTCCGACACACCTGATTGGGTATTTTCCGCAGGCGCGAAGTCAGTGAAGTACCTCGACAAAGACGGTAAGCCCCATCTTATGCCGCTTTTCTGGGATCAGAGCTATCTCGCTGCATTCTCCAACTTCATCAGTGAAATGGGCAGCCGCTATGACAAGAACCCCCTTTTGCACAGCGTCGGCATTACAGGTGGTGGCTTTCTCGGCGGGACCTCTCTGGTGCCCACGAATGTAGCTGAGAAAGGTGATAAGAATGCGACTTCCGAAACTGGCTTCACGACGGCATCTCAAATCGAGAATCACTTGCGGAAGAAGGAAGGGCTGACGCAAAAACAGATTATCGATCACTGGAAGTACGTCGCGGATCTGTTTCCTCAGGCGTTCCCCAACACCACGTTAAACTTTGCAATTAATCCGCCCACGCCAAACCGCGCTGGCGAAGATGCCCTCGACGAGCTCAGCGACTACCTCGTTTATCGCTACGGCCAGCATATATATGTAACACGCGAGGATTTGAAAAACGGCAAACACGGGTTCGACGATTACCGTGTTCTGCTGAAATTCAGACCTGATACTTACGAAGGTCTGGCTCTTCTACCCCAGTTCCCCGGAGCTGAACTGGAGAAGCTGACGAAGACTGCTCTTGATGATGGAATTAGTTATGTGGAAATTCCGCAGGAACTGTTGACCAGTGCCGACCCCGTGGTCGCGCAAGCACTGGACCAGCTCAATTCACACATGGGATTTCAAATCATTTCCCGAAAAGTTGCTCTGCCTGAGCAAGTCGAACAGGGTGAGCCTCTGAAAGTGGATTTCACTTTCCTCAATGTCGGCAACGCAGTGCCAAAGCGACCAGTGCGCGAAATTGAGAAAGATGTTCCAACCAGCTACAAAGTGATGGTTGAACTGAAAGACCAAAACGGAAAACCAGTTGCACAATTACTGCACACACCGGAGAAAGGTACGCTGGACTGGAAAGCTGGCGCGCCTGTTACCTGGCAACATTCGCTCCGAATGCCACCCTTGACTCCCGGTGAATACGAAGCGAGCGTGTCACTCTTTGACCCCGTTTCGGCCAGAAAGATCATATTGATTGACGGGCGCTCAGATGAACAGAAGCCCTCTACCGCTGTGCCTGCAGGTAAGATTCGCATCGTCGGCAAGGGTTCCATGAACAAGACCACTTCCATTCAGCCGACAAACTAGAGACTCCTGCTATCTGCCCTTAGTTGTGCTCCGTATCATGGTCTCTATATCGAGGCGTACTTGCCGAAATTGTGCCGAGGTCTGAGGCATAAGACATTGCAACTCTTTCAACGCTGCAACGTCGCCCCTGCGTTGGTAGATAGTCGACATTCTCCAGAGCCTGTGAGCATCATTTGTCCAATCAACGTGAGATTTCACCTGGCGAATTAGATCATTTGCTTCTCGATCTTGTTTGTTAAAACTAAGACAGTCGGCAAGTTCCACGGCTATGCTGAGTCGAGTCGCGCACAAATTCGGAGAAGTTTGAGGCATCACTCCATATAGATCTCGCAAAGCTACAGCGTCATGCTTACTTTGATAGATATTTGCCAACCGCCACACACAGTTAGTATCTTTAGACCAATCAGGCACTGACTTGATCTCGCATATTAGCTTGTCCGACGCCGCAGTTTGGCCCTTCGCGCTCAGGTCGCCGGCAAACATCGTCCCTATACCAAGCCTGATGCTTACCAAACGGGGCTGATTCATTGGAATGAGATGATAAAGCTCTCCTAAAGCAACAACGTCTTGCCTGCGCTCGTAAACGTTTGAGATTCGTCCCAAACACTCTGAATCTGTTAACCATTCCGAGGAGCTCCTCACCTCGCGTATTACCTTGTCGGCTTCTGTATCCTGGCCCTTTCTGCTCAGATAGTCTGCAAGTTCAGTCCCGATCGAATTCCGCACTAGTGGCGAAATCGACGGATCCTTTGAAATAGCTGTGTAAAGCTCTTGCAGTGACGTGAGATCGTTCATCTGCTCGTAAATTGCAGCCAATCTGACAACGCAGGGTTCGCTTGACCAGTCAGGACTACGTCTAATTTTAAGAACCAGACGACGAGCCTCCTCATCTTCGCCTTTGGTGATAAGAGCGAATGCCAGAGACAAGCCGATTCGGCCAGACACGCTACCGTATCTTGGATCCGTTCGTGGTATCCGATTATAGAGCTCTCGCAGAGCCTCCGCATCTCCGCGACCACAGTAAATGCTTTCCAGTACACCGAGAGGACATTGATAAGTCCAGAGGTCCCCACGCTTCAACTCGCGCTGCAATTGGCAGATCATCGCATCGGCCTCGCGGTGACTCCCGTTGTGCTCCAGGCACTCCGCTAACAATGCGATAGCTTCGGCCCGCTGCTGCGCGGGGGAGGCTCCAGCCTTTGAAACCGCAATGCTCGCTGCTTTTCTGGCCTCTTCCCAATTATTGACCGACTTCAGCACTTGGCACTTGTGCAAGTACAATGCGACGATGGAGTCAGCGTACATATACAAACGATCGAGTCTTGAAATAGCCGTGTCAATTTGTTCAATCTGCACAGCCTTGTTTGCTGCCTCGTAAATACTAAAGGGGTCAGTGTCAAAATCAACTGGCTGCGATCCTTCTTTGTTGAAAACGCTCACTGCTTTAGCTCGTATCCTTCGACTTTGAAAATCTAGATCACGGGCACGCAAAATCGCCAGCGTCTTCCACAACATTCGCACGGCCCCTTGAACATCATGGTCGATTAGACAACGGCTGCTGACCAATTCAAAATACTGATAAGGAGGAATCGGCACGAATGAAAAAAAACGCCCAAGGCTCTCGACACCGCGTTCCTCACCTATGTGCAATTCGGATTTGCCAATGAGCGCAATTTGCTTTCGTGCAGCATCTTGGTTTCCCATTCGCCAATAAACATCCGCCAACATCAAGTGAATGTATTGCGCGACAGCGTTGAGTTCGTCACTGGAAGACCTGCCGACAGACTGTTGCTTCTTCGTGCCCAATTTATTCAGCACTTCTTGTTCAACGGACGAAATAGGCAGTGTTCGCGTTTCGCGTGCTGACAAAAATTTCGTTGCATCTGTCAAATTTGCCAGGCACTGCTGCAAAATGATCTCGGCGTCGCTAGTTCGTTGCTGCTCAACAAGCATTAGCGCTAGGGTCATTTGGCCCCGAAGAAGCAACCTCAAAACGGAATGCGAATGTTTCTGATTCTGTAAGAGGCCGATACTGCTAACCAGCTCCTCTGTCTCCCCTGCATGACCCAGAACAAGCGCGCATTCAGCCATGTGGATCACGATGAAATTACGAAGGTCTCCGTTTCGCACCTTACGGGGCGACGAATTCAACAGAACCAGACTTGATTGGCAGACCTCATACGCTTGGGCGTACTTCTCGGTGCACATTAAGACGGGCAGAAGATTTGACATTGCTAACAGCAGATCAGGTTCCCCTACCCGGTCGAGGTGCTTTCTGGAAAGCACAAGGTCCACATATTTGCTACAGACTGCGACTATAGCCTCAGGCCCGCCACTCTGTTTCAACCTCAATTCATCAGCGAATTTTGGCATCGCAGCAGAAGCAGTTCTTGGTGGATGGCCCTGGAAACTCTTGAACATCAAGCCAGCCACAAGAACCGCCAGAAAGAGACTCCCCATAGTTGCTAAGCGTCTCTGGTGGCTCGCGCCTACTCGAAACCCTCGGGGATCCTGGCAGTCTTCTTGAATGACTTCCAATTGCCTTCGTGTTTCCAGAATAGACGGTCTCTGCGCTGACGACTTGGAAAGGAGTCGACTAACAAGCTCAGACAAGACAGATGGCACGGAAGGCTCAACCTGCTGGAGGTCCCGGGGGCTCTCCGTGCAATGCTTGTAGACAAGGCCCATAGGATGATCGGCGCTGAAAACTTGTTGCCCCGAAATTAGTTCAAAGATAATGCAACCAAGCGCATACACATCAACTTTGCTATCTACTGCAGTTCCCTTGCACTGTTCCGGACTCATATAGGGGAAACTACCCATCAGCCTACCGCTTGCGGTTAGCGACTGACTCTGAGTCAGGTCCTCGGCGGTAGAGCGAGCAAGACCAAAGTCGATTACTTTTGCGACGATTCCGTCCGGCGTTTCCACTAGAATGACGTTGCTCGGCTTCAAATCCCTATGAATAACATCATGACCGTGGAGATAAGCCAGTGCGTCACACACTTGCAGGCATATCGAAATGGTTTCTCGCCATGGTAATTTCCCTTTGCCGTGAAGGTACTCTTCCAGAGTTACTCCCGGCAGGTATTCCATCGCGATATAAGAACGCTCGCCCAACCACACACCGTATCGGTAGAACAAACCGATGTTGGGGTGGCTCAAGGTAGACCAGAGTTTAGCCTCTCGCAAGAACCGGGTGTCTGATTCTTGATCAACAGCAATTGAATGAAGAAATTTTACCGCTACAGTCCTCTCGGTAGCCACTTCTTGAGCGCGATAGACCTCCCCCATTCCGCCCTCGCCCAGTTGCGCGACAAGCTGGTAACGATCATCAATGAGTCTTCCAACCAGGGTAGCGGACATCGGATTTCTTGTTCCCCAACGAACAAAGCAATATGTGCCCGCTAGGCGGCGATGGCAAACAGCCACTGTTCTTCCCCCTGGATAACCCAGTGGAAGAGCCAGACGCCCATGGTACCGAAGCCATAGTTCGCGAGGCTAGACAAACTCGTGCTGCAGGCGAACTATGCTTTCTTGCGTTCCCGGTTGACGTCCGATTGGCGCTGGTGCTTGTGGACAACCTCGTTTGCGGGAAAATTCGGCGGAATGTGCGGTGACGACTTCAGATCAAGTGCCGTGCAACATATTTGAAGTGTCGCACGGCACCATAGATTCAGGCTCCGAACCAGCGTGTTCGCCGGCAAATCCAAATTGGCTCGCTAGCCAGCCAATTTGAATTTGCTGAGCTGTTTACCAGTTCCATCAGTAACTACAGAGAAGCGTGTTGTTTCAGTTTTGCCTCCAGTACTAATTGTTTCAGTTTCAATTGTTTGATGTTTGTCGGAACCTTCACCACCTGCTCCGCACATTTCATCCTGTTCGTCTTTCAGCTTTTTCTCCTGTCGTTTTTGGTCTTCCTCAGAAAGTCGCTCATTCTCCTCGTTCTTTGCCTGTTCTTCAACTGTCTCGCCCGGTTTCTCACTATCACCATTGTTGGTTATCTCCAGAACTGGAAATCCCATCTGTGCGAGTTTCTTCTCTGAGTGGGGATCTTCGCCACCTCCAGCAAGGTGTTTCAAATCACCACCCGACTTCAAAAATTCATCAAGAAGGCGCGGCGAGTTTTCGACCATGTCCTGAATAGCAACCCGGTCGTCTTGCTTATTCACTCGATCCATGGCCAAAAGTTGATTGTCAAATTCTTTTTCGGACATTTGTTCTGCTTCGGCGGACATTTGTTCTCCTAAACCAGGGGAAATACAGTCTAAGCGAGGGTTCCAGGGTTCGTAAATGTGGTTATATGTAGCCAGTTGAAATTCACCGGGCTGCTCAGAACCGAGGTGGCACTTGAGTTATCGGGCGCTGCACATAATTAATTTAGTCGGGCAGACACTGCCCCATACAAGGTGCGTAGAAGGCTCGCCAAACCTCGCCCGGTCGCCAACCAGCTACTTGATCCGACTGATGGCAAAACCACACATTTCGTTCCCTCCAGGCCTGATTCCGGCGTAATCCGGTTTGCGAAGCTATGCGATAAGATGGAACTGTGTCGGAGCATATTCAATGCTAGCTCATTCCATCACTCATTCGTCGGCGCCGGGTGCGGCCGCTTTCCTTTGTATTTTTTTTGCTCTTTGTCTGGCAAGGAGAGTTACTCCCGCTCCACACATCCGAATCCCGGAATCCACTCGACAGTGTTGATTCCGCCGCCTGGCGTAAACATCGCCCCTCTTCTTTGGTTCCGATCGTTAGCCAGCAACTAGGATGCAGCCGAAAAGACCTTCTTGCTGTTCTGGGACCTCCCGACGCGATTTACGATTGGGAAACGAACAGTGCCTTCTCCGTTGTCTGGCTCCCCGGAATCAGCCCAAGGATGGATGTGTGCCCCCAGTGCCCCTGCCAAAGTAGTGGAATTCCGCCTTCAGTGGACGCTCAACACAATGGCCACTTTCGAATATGCTTACAGATTTAATGTTGAACGATTGAACGATTATCGTTTAATCGTATAGAATGCTCTGAAGAAGCAAACTGAAGAGGGTCATATGACCAAGAGACAAAAAATTACAGCGGCCGCTCGCGAGTTGTTCGGCGTTCAAAGTTATGAGAAAACGACGATTGAGGAGATTGCTCGCGCTGTTCCGATGAGCAAGGCCACTCTCTACACCGAGTTCAACAATAAAGAAGAAATCTTGCTGGAGATCTGTTGCAACCACATCGATGAGATGAATACACGCCTGGGCGCGATTGTTGAAGCAACAGAAGCAGACTGTCTTAATACTTTAAAAGAAATGCTACTCAAATTGGTTGAGGGCATTTACGGAGTGACCGTAAGCATACGAAGCCCGGAAGCTTTGATGTTTCAGAGTGCTCGATTGCAGGTGTTATTGATCGACCGCACAAAAAAGATGCCCGAAATCATCCGAAATCTCTTTGAAAAAGCAAAGTCTAAGGGAGAAATCGACAAACAGGCAGACACGTCGGCAATCACGTCCGTCGTACTTTCTGCGCTTACTTCTTACCTGCCGCCTTACCCTAGGCACTTTACGAACCCATCACGCCCCACGTTGGGCTCACTAAAAGAAGATCTTTCTCTACTGCTCGATCTTCTCTGTGAGGGCTTGAGACACCACCATGTATGACCGGAGGTCTATATGAAAACTTTGGGACCATTGAGTCAGCGAACCGAAAAAGATCGCAAAAGCATTGTCGAGCCTGAATCACTGGCGCACTCTCAAAACCGAAATCAAGTCTCAGACAACCATGAAGAAGGGGCCGCCAGCGAACAACCTCCGCAGTTCGACCACCTTCGAGCTACGGACCAGTTGGAACAGGGAGCATCGAACGGTCAATTGCTGGCAGGTTCTCAAACACAAGAGGTGAATGATTCACCGGAGAAAAACTCTCCAGTAGCAAAATTGCCAGATTTCCAGAATCCAGACCGGCCGTCTGAACAGCCTCAATCATCCAGCGAACCTAGGCCTAAGAAAAAGGGATCAGGCAAATTCACTGCGCTGGCACGCCTATTTATGATTGCTTTAATGGTGCTGATTTGCTTAACAGGAGCAATCACTTATTACCCGAACATATATGAGTTTCTGAATACGGAG
>JAKFUT010000031.1 GCA_021732565.1 Candidatus Obscuribacterales bacterium | reverse complement strand
CGCGCCTATAAAAGGTGAATCATCTATCGCAGACAAGCCGGCACTTGGTGAGAAACCCAAGGACTCAACCACACTTGGCGAGAAACCCAAGGACTCAACCACACTTGGTGAGAAACCCAAGGACTCCACCGCACTTGGCGAGAAACCCAAGGATTCAACCGCTGACCACTCCACGTTAAAACTCGACGGAACCAAACGAAGAGACGTCGAGGCGAAGCCGCTGGAGAAGACCTTGTCACCAGAAAATCTCAAGAAATTTGAAGAGATTAAGAAAGCGCTTTCGGCTGATAAGCCCGATCGCCTTGTTGAGGCCATGCATTCGCTCAAAGGAAATCCAGATAGCGAGAAGATTCTGAAAGCTGTTGTGGAGAGTGCAAAGAAAGACGGACTGAGTGCGAGCTATACTCTCGATAAGAGCACCGATCCGCCAGTAGCGAATCTACGGTTAGGGAGCGGTAACGGCAGGTTTTCCATCGACGTGAGTTCTAAGCCGGATTCCAAACCTATCGCGCAAGAACACCAGATAATTTGGAAGAAGATTGGTGATAAATACGACCCAAACTGGACTGTCAAGTCAGTTGATGTCGACGTCGCCACTGCTTGGAAGGCCGCACGTGGTGAAAAGATAAGTCTTGGAGATACACCGAAAAATCCGTCCCCAAAACCCGGGGATGAGGCCACTAGTATTGGAGACAAACCCAAAGTTTCGAGCAGGCTTGGAGAGAAACCAAAGGATGCAGCCACCGCGGCAGACAAGGTCGAGCGTGGCAGCCCGGACGGCGAAATACCCGCCTCTACTTGGTCCCGCTGGACTGAGCAGCAGCGGAAGGACTGGGTAAAGGCTAATGAGCCCGCCCGAGAGAAGGGTGGCGATAAGACCAACGATAAAACCAGCGAAGGAGACAAAAAGAATGAGATCGATAATCAGACTGCCAAAGAGAAACCAAAACCCACAATAATAGAAGTAGCATTGGGATATACCGACCTCCATGAAGCGTTGGGGAATGGTGTTTCAATTGAACGTCACAGCGAAGGTGATACACTGACTTTTCCAGACGGCACCATCGTTGTGGTCGGAAAAGGCAAGGACGGAAAAATCACACTTACCGAAATCGATCCCGACGCATTGACAAAAGTGAACCCTGTTGGGGCGCCAGTGGGCCGAACCTACACCTTGGATCCCAAACTGGATCCCAAACGATCATTCGTCAAGCTCGCCAATGGCACGATGATTAAGGTCGGTCCTAGCGGGCATATTAAAGCAGTCCGCAATACTGCTGGCAAGGTGTCTGAATTTGAAGAACCTAAGTTTTAGCACGATGCTGAAGACGCACTTCCAGCCGGGCTCACTTATGGTCAAAGCTTTGTTATTATGAATGTGCGGGTGACTCTTCACGTAAGCCACGCATGTGGTTGTGCCATTTGGAAACCTTGGTTGAATTTCTTCCTCATATGATGTGGACCGCTAAAGCTGCGGTTGAGGTAGATTTTGTCAACGATAAATGGTGCACGTACACGGGAGTGACCGCTGAGCAATCGGTCGGGCAGGGTTGGAAAGCGACGTTTTTCGAGGAAGACATTGAACCTTTTGTCGCGGCATGGCACAGCGCGCAGTCCACCCGACGTGAGATTGAAGTTGATTGCCGAGTCTTCAGTGTTTCCGATAATCGCCACCGCTGGCATCTGATTCGGCTTGTGCCAACGCAATCTAATCGAGAAGGTATCCAATGGCTGGTCACTCTCACTGAAATTGAACGATTTAAGAATGCCGAACAGTCGCTGCTTCAAAATGAATTACGTCTCAATGATGCAGTAGCAGCAGCACGTCAGGACCATGAGCAAATTGAACAACTGCTGATAAGTTACCTGCACAATATGCCTGCGCTGTCATTCATAAAGGATGAGCAAGGTCGTTACTTGTACGCAAGCAAGAGCTTTTGCGAATTCTTTGAAATTGAGTTCGAAAAGTTGGTGACGACGTTCCTGAAAGCGCTAGAAATTCGGTTGGAGCGTTTCATCGGAGCTGGTCAATAAAACTGATGCGGAATGGCTCCCGGCGGATGTTGCCAAACAGTTTATGGACAACGATCAGTACGTAAGGCAAAGCGGGCAAGCATTGCAGACCATCGAGCGGGTACCTAAGAATGGAAGGATTGTCCAGAGTGTTGTGCAGAAATTTCCCCTGCTTGCTCGCGACCGGCCCGGTGCCGGTCGCTCCACAGATCATTTTGTCGGTGGGATTGCAATTGATGTAACCTCACAGCAACAAGCGGAAGAGCGGGCAAAATCGCTTGCTGACGATTTACAAAATCTGGCATATGTGGTTTCGCATGAGCTACAAGAACCCATTCGTACTATTGTCAGTTATCAAAACTTGCTAAGTGTACGCTATCGCAATCGATTAGGCGCCGATGCAGATTCCTTCATATCACGTTGTACCGAATCCGCTCTGCTGATCCAAAAGATGGTGGACGATCTCTGGACTTATGCGCGCATTTCCAAACAGGCACATTTCGAGAATATCTCGCCGGAGCAGGTTATCGAGGCAGCAAAATGCAACCTTCAATCGCTTGTCGCGGAGACACATACTACAATTACTTGTCACGATTTACCGCGTGTTCATGCTGCTCCAATGTTGCTTACGCAGTTGTTCGAGGAGCTATTCAAAAATGCAATTAAACACTCGGGGCGTAAAAATTGCGACATCAAGATCAGTGCGGAACTTGTCGAGGGTTGCTGTACCTTTTGTGTAGAAGACAATGGTTTTGGAATCGACCCGATGAGCAGAAAAGATGTATTTAAACTTTTCCGCCGCGGACATGGCCGGCCTGATTCAACGGGCACGGGAATGGGGCTTCCGATGTGCGTTCGGATAGTCGAACACCACGGGGGGCGCATCTGGGTGGACGCTGCACCAACCGGCGGAAGCCGATTCTTCTTTGTACTTTCTTCAGAGAAAGAGATCGCGCAGTGCAAGAACCGAACTAACGTCAGCCAAGCGAGCAATAGCGGTGGGTTTGCTGTGCACCCGAATGATTCTCTTGGGTGAATCTCGCGTCACGACTGCAATATCTGATTGATTCATGAAGACTAGAATTTCCATGCATTGGCGCGATAGTCACTGCGTCGTCTTATAGAAAATTGCGCGGCACGCAATCTCCCCCTTAGCAACCAACTCTGAAAACGCCCTGAATTTCATAATTACTTGCTTTGATGGATTGTAGAAAATTGCGGTGCGCGCAATTTTCTACAGGGCGATGAATAGTCACCTACCTCACCTTGCCTACTTCGCTAGCTGTAGAAAGCCTTACTGATCGCTGCCGTGCCGATGTTCATCGACGTTATCTGTCTTTGGATACTTTGCGATCTTTAATTAAGGCAAATCTGAACAAATCGTTCACTCGAAGCCAGATCAGCCGAGATTATCAAAGCGCCATCAGGTTGATTGATTGATCGGTTGCTGCACTTCTTCAGGAGGTGGTGGCGGTACCTCCACCGGCGATAGAAGTAACTTCCGAAGCTTACCCGAACCCAGAGCCACATCAAGTCCTCTTGCGATAAACAAAACGTAGAACACACAGACCAGACCAAGAATGTGCGCGCCCATGATAGTGAGCTGGTGTTTGAGCGGGGCCTCGGCTACATGACGAGCGAAGATTGCCTCCTCAACTTCACTTCCGGCAAACACAATCACGGATAGGATGGCTGATTTTATAAATGCCGACCACACCAGCGGGTTCTTATCCATGAACTTGAGAATGCGGAGATTCTGCGCCAACAGTACAATTTTGCTAAGCGCGAGAGCTTCTACCAGAGCCACAATGTAGCCGTGTTCGAAATTGTGGATTCCGATCTGAATCAGAACAACGGATTTGACTGTGGACAGAAAAGAAAAACTAGCCGCGAGGTAAATGATAATTGAAAGGAGTTCTTTCAATTCTTTGACAATGTGCTGTTTTTTACTCGGTTTCATCGTCGGGAAGATTCCAGTTACACAAGTGTCAGGTATTTTACATCGTCCAGTGTCGCAGAAACCGAACCATAGTTGCACCAGTGTATTTTATCGAGCCTACCTGGTAGCAATTAGCTCCTCAGCGCCTCACGAAAGTGGTGAAGTGGTCGAAGACGCAACACCAGGAAGTGTTCACTATGTGTGGATAGAGATCCCAAGAGCGCCAGAGTATTACTGGACTCTCCACTGCACAGTTTCGATTGTCAAGCTGTGTTCCAGTACATCCTATAATCACCGCCGGGGAAGCAACGCAGCTGGTAGTGCCCTCACCATCACTAAGTCTCAATATCAGGCGCGAACTGATTTTCCGCGAGGCCGAATGTCCACGCAATGGCTTCGCGCGCTCGTAACATTGTTGGGGGCACACGCAAGAAGTAGTGTCGAAAGCTGCCGTCGGGCTGACTTGCCTTGTCTATGACCTCCACCATTACCAATGGTTCTTCGGCAGATAATTCTTTGCGATAAAGAACACCAAAAGCATCGCGATGAATCTCTGTTGCGTTGCTATCCTGAAGAAACCGCTGTTGACCACCGTATCGCTCGATCATCACTCGCCTCAATTCGACGTTTGTCTCGAGTTCTATTTGCGCTACAGTAAGGGATTGCGGCTCCTCTATCATGTGCCTTGGCACTACCACTCCGTGCCAGACATACAAACTCCAACCGTCAGCGAACTTTACTGCCGGGCCGCTTTCCTGATGCAAACGCCATTGCAAATCATGTGCAACATTCATCGGTTTGCGCGCAGCAAAAGCCAAATCCTTGAAAGGAAAAATGAAAGAAGCGGTTTGGGCACATGCAAACATTCCCTCAAGCGCCTCATTCGGAATTCCGCATGCCCGGTTGAAGAAATCGATCATCGCAAATGAGATTGTGGACCCGCTGTGGCTGAGTGGCGAGGATTCCGTAAAACACTGACCGACCGCGGAGCATAGCCACTTAGTCACATCAAATACGCTCTGGTCCGGCTCCATCTGCCAGACCCCCTCGGAAATTACCAATCCCACCAAGTCATACCAAGAAGGCTGCCCTGGCACTAGAGTGCGGAGCTGAGCCTGAACCTGAACCTCGACATCCATCGCCACCTGAGCCCAGACAATGTCATTAAAGCTGAGCAAAGACTCCTTCCAGTCATCGCGCGTCAGCGCATCCTTTTGTTTCCACGCCAATATTTGATCAGCTTTAAAATTTGCCACAACTTGATTCAAGAAGGGCTGCGGATCCAGTCCTCCCAGAAGAATTCGTTGCAACGCATGTGCCTCAGGTTGCCATCCATAAAACAGTTCCCCCATGAACAGTATTGCAGACAGTGGCGAGTCAAACACGAGCACTGTTGGTGGCTCCAGCTCCTTTGATCTGTAGAGAAGCTCGATTGCCTCGACAATGCGATTGTCATCCACCTGCGCAGTCGAGTGACGAATGTCAAACCATTTGTCACGAATTGCAGGGAGCATGGCTGCTTGCTCCTCCGACAAAGCAAGGGTTCGCAAATTCACATTGGCCGTATTCCACTCGAGCAAATTGAGCAGACGCGCACGCAGTGATTGGAACACATCACGTCTGCCAATAGTAGGCACATTTGCTTTGAAATCTCTTAGTGCCGTGTGTGCAAGATCGGTAATCGCCACAGTCTGTAAGAAATTAAAGTCTTCGTCCAATATCGCAATGGCATCTTGTAGTGGTGACTCACGTTCGGAAACACAAAGTAATGCAACGACCAACAGATAGAACTCTGAATTAACGTAACCAGCTAGCGAAGTCCGACTAGGGGTGGAGAGAACCGAAGGATGAGCCATTATTCTGGTCGCCAGTCGCCAGGCTTTACTTATCTCATTCAGATCGCGTATCTCATCGTCAATCATATAGTAGTGAATCCAGAATTTTCTTTCCCGTGCCAGTGTTCACTCCAGGAGATTGAAGTGTGATACAACTGCACTCCAAGAGTCTTTCGAGCAGATCCAAAAATAAGAACCTTGCTCAATGATCGAAATTGACGTGCATCTGGTTTTGTCTGCTTCTGTATTGTCGCGACCAAACGTAGCATAACTAGGATATTGCCTCAAGACATCTTCAGGAAAGAACGCATCGTGCTCCCATGGCTCCGGTTGTCCTTTTACAACAGACCACCAACCTTCCTCGTGCAGCAATTCTCTCTGCAATAGTCCCTTGTTCCAGTGAGCATATTCAAAGTAATCCGTCGGACTTGAGATACAGATCCAAATTATTTCGGCGTCGATGGAAATCTCTCTAAGCAGCACAGGGGAAGGCTGATAGCCCGAATGTGCGAGCTTTAGCCAGACCCGTTTTTTCATCATTTCCATGTCAGCTTCAGGATATTTCTCCTTCAGCACACTGACTACCTTGTCGCCACCAAGAATGAAGATATCCGTGCCATGTGACATAAGATGGATTCTCCAACGGGTTTTGCAAAAAGCCAATTACCATAAGGAACTCTAGTGCCAGTGTACTATATCCTGCCACATCTCGCAGGTGCTCTGGTGCTCTACGAGTAGCAACTAAATACCACGCAAACGATCAAGGCATAATCTCCCCGCCATTAGGATGCAAAGTCTGACCGCAGAAGTACTTGCCCTCGTCGGACGCAAGGAAAATGTATGCTCCCACAACATCATCGACTGCACCAATTCGTTGAAGCGGTAGGGACGCAGCGTGATCCCTTTTCGCGTCTTCGGAAAGCGGGTCAAAACCATTGTCGATTAAACCGGGCGCAACGGAATTTACCAAAATCCCATAAGGACCAAGTTCTCGCGCCAGTGCTCGCGTAAACGTGAGGAGGCCGCCCTTCGCTGTTGAGTATGCAACGTATCGTGCGCGCCCAATGTAACCAAGCTGCGAGGTGGTCAAAATAATGCGCCCTCCTCCTTGCGCAATCATTACCTCTGCGACGGCTCGACAGCCAAGAAAGGCTCCCCGCAGATGAACGTTCATCATGCGGTCCCAGTCGTCCACAGACATTTCGGTGAGCGCCTGCGCCTTCTGCGTACCGGCATTGTTGACAAACACGTCGATCCTGCCGAAATGTTTATGTACCTCCGACACCATGGCCTGAACTGATTTTTCTTCCGTCACTTCCACATGGACGAGTTGGCATCGTCGTCCCTTGCTAACAATCTCTTCTGCCACAGAATTTGCTTCAGCTTCATGCCCATGATAGGCGACAGCAACGTCTGCACCTTCGTCCGCAAAGGCAAGAGCTATACCGCGGCCTATTCCGGTATTCCCTCCAGTAATCAGGGCGATTTTATCTTGAAGTCTACTCATAACCTTTTCCACATCTCCCAATTCGATTCAGCCAAACTGCGGCAATTGTTTCATCACAACTGACAAAAATCTACACGAGGCTATGATGCCACCACCGCTATACAGGGAAGATCGCAGCCCCTTCCTGTTCATCTAGTGCCAACGCTAGCACGTGCCTTATAGTAGAGAGCTGTGCCTCAAGCTGTTCAGCGGCTCTCACATGGTCGAGGACACCCTGCCTTCGCCGCTCTATAGCTCCTTTTAAAATAGTTTCGATCTGCAGCAGACTCGCAGCAATCTGAGCATGAAAGCTCGAAAGGAACCTCCTGCCACTGTCCTCTATTCTTTCCTGATAATCCGCACGCAACCGGCCGGCGTTGCGTGATAGCTCCGATTCGGCGAATTCCTGAAAACGAGACCGAATGATCGATTTTGCAATGGGATCTGGCAACAGAAGGGGCATTGTTTGAATCAACAAAGTAAACGGGTTGTCGACGGCATAATAATGTCTGCTCTTGTCAGTCAATGGTTCGACGTCAAAATGTGCCGTGACCTCGAGCTCAAAGAGTTCGCGCGTAAGAGTTTTGATCTCGCGGATCAGCTGATTCCCTCGATCGACAAAGCGTCCTGTAATCTTATCGAAGCTTGCCCTTACCTTTTCATCTTCCGTCCGTCTCCAGTTGTTGAATATCTGTTCAATATGCTCCTTCAGGCTACTTCTGAGAGTTTCAATTAGTTGGTCATTGCTCTCTCTCTTGTGCTGCTCAAATGTTTGCACGACAGACTGCACAAGGGCAACGACGTTGTCTGCGACAACCGGTTTGAGATCGTCTTCTAATGACTTTATCAAGCGTGAAACCTCACCGCGCACAATGTGGTCTGCGTCACTTTGCTGGGTAATGATCTCCGCAGCAGCGTGTTGAAACTTCAGGAGGCTTTCCTCTAATTTAGTCAGAGGTGCCGCGGCAACTTGCTGCTCAAGCTGTGTCAACTGTTCGCTTTGCAGAGCCAGTCCATGGATACGTGAAGCTACCGATTTTATAAACGTGACAGCCCTCTCTGTGGTCAAAAACTGGATCAAGTCATGTTGCAATGCGCTGAAGCCGCTGGACTCTAGCTTGGCACCATCTCCAGATTGCTTAGCCTCAAGGGCTTGCCTACCGGAAAGCGGATAGACAACACACGGCTCACCAAGCTCGTTCTCCAATGTCATTTGCAGGAAGAGCAGAGACTCAGCTCTGCCGGGCTCATCTAAGTAATCGGTCTTGTTTTGCACGAGAAACAATCGCTTTGCGAATTTCCGGGCTTCATGAAGAAAGTCCAACTCATTTCGACTGGCAGGCTGATCTGCAACAAACAAAAATATTGCCGCATCTGCCTCGGGTAGGAACTTAAAAGTTGTTTCCGTATTGTGAAGATACACCGACCCGGTACCCGGGGTGTCCACAATGCGAACACCATCCTGCAATAATTCCGCAGGATACTCAACCTCAACAGCATTTACTTGCAACTTGTTCCCGGGATTGCGACGCTCCGTAACATATTGTTCAATTTCCTCTATCCCCAGTTCCAGTGTGTTTCCATTAGCCAGGGAAACGAATAGCCTTGCCTCTTTACCGTAGCGAACTATCGTAGTCACTGAGGTCAGCGGAATAGTAGCAGTTGGCAAAACCGGAGCCCCAATCAGTGCATTTACCAATGTCGACTTGCCGCGCTTGAACTCACCGAGTAAAACGAGATTGAAATGAAAACCCTGCAGCTTCTTAAGCAATGCCTCTGCATTTTGTTGTAACTGTCCATTGCCTTTCTCAACGCCAAGGTTTTCGAGTTGGTGCAGGGCGTCAGCCAGCCTCTGGCGCGCCGACTGCAACCAACGCAGTGATTCTGTATCCGCTGAAGACATCCTAATCACCCACCACAAACGGTCCAAAAATCCGCTCCGTCATCGCTATTCCCTTGCAGCAACCTTGCAACACTGATCCAGCGAAACCTTCTCACCAGGCCTGGTAGAACGAGCTCGTCATTCGAATTCGAGAACTTAGTAACAATTATTCCAACATCAACTCCTACCGGCTAGCACTGAGCGGGGGATGTATCTCACCTGTGCGCCGCTGAGCTAATGTTAGACCGCCAGGAAGGAATTCTCCACCACAAAAACCCGAATCACGTTTCTCTGCTGTCCAATCAATTCAAAACCCCAAAATGTTCCGAAACAACCGACCACCAAGCACGGAGCCGGACGAGCCGCTTAAAATCGAATATTACTCAAGCCAATTTCACGCCAACTTTGGCTGGTATGGTGTACAGAATTCCAGATTCGATTGCGCTGGAGGTTGATAGAACGCTGAGGACCAAAATATGTCAGAATTTCGATTTAGAGAGAAAGACAGCTCATCCACAAAATCCACAACGGAAAGTGAATCATCGCCGTTCTTGCAGCAGCTTCAGTCAATAGACCAAGACAATAAACGCACAGCAGGAATGATCGCAATCGGGGGGTGCGTCAGGGGCGTATTCGACACTGGGATTCTCAGACACAATCAAGACATTTTGGCAAACGCAAACATCGATCTCATGGAGGTTCGAAAGAGTTTGCGCCTCCTGCCCCAGACAAGAGACTATCTCAATGTCGCTGCAACCGAACTAGAGGCCGCAAACGCGCTTCAGAAAGCAACAACAGCAGCCGAACGCTCCTCTCTGACAATGAAGCAGGTGGGCTGGATTCCAAACGACGTTATGCAAGAACTGCGGCGTAGCACGGATCACATGAGGGTATCAGGAACTAGACCAGAGTGGCTAAATCATGAAGTGGCACAGCTAAAGTTCGTAGAAAAGCTGCAAGCTACGCCGTCGCAAGACCTACGGAGCATGCTAACCCGAGAAACCGGCACTCTCAAAGAAGTGGTTGCAGGAGAAAAACTATTTGTCCAATCGGCCCCGCGTCAAGCTCAATTGTCAACCTACATTGAGGGAAGACTCACTCACGAGGCTGCACGGTCAAAGGTCGCCGAGGCTTTGAGCGCATTCAAACAGGCCGAGCAAAAAACAATAACTGCAGCAGTGACCGCCAATACCCATCTGCAACATCCAAGCACACAACATGCCCCCCTCAGGGGACTCGGTCGAGGTCTCGGTGAAATGGCGCTGTTTGCTACAGCCGTCACCGCCGCTGATATACTCTACCAGCGGATGAATGGCGAATCGATTTCCGCTTCCACTTACAAACCATCTGCCCTGATGAAAGTCAATGAGTTGGATGCACTAGGCATCGGGGCATTGACCACAAATACAATGCCTCTCAAGTACAGAATTGCGGGGCATGCAGCAGTTTTCGTCGCCGGCCGCTCCTGGAACATAATTTCGGAAAGATGATGCATACAAGAAACAAGCGCGCTAGTGCGCGTTCGCGGAGCGAATCACGCGAAGCATAAGTTCACTCTCCGTTCGGGTTTGAGCTTGATCTTTCACTTGCACGCGCCGTCCTTTGTTCCTGCAATTTCTTCTTCTCATCCGCTTGTTCCCGTGCCTTTGCCGAAATTCTATCTTCCAACCTTCGCTTGAACTCTAGCTAAACGAGTGGCTCTAAACTCAATTTCCTCTTGTAGGTGCAACCGCTTCTTGCTCGATTGCCTATTGTTTGTCGACAAATTCCTTAGCGCCATAGCAGTTTCCTGGCGGTCCAGAGCGGTTTCCAGCCAAGCAATGCGGATAGTGTAAGCCTGCCTTGGCGGGTAAAGACTTTTCAAACCGCACGTCCATTTCCCAGACGTCGAACATGGTCGTGAAGTCATATTCGTAAAGGAAACGCTGGTTCTGGCGCAATTGGAGTGCCGAAAGAGGCTCATCTTCATCGCCCGTAACCGCTCCTGCGGAACCGTAACCCCATGAATTTTGAAACAGTAGAGATGATCATCGTTCCAACCCAGTGAGACTTGAATTACCTGATGCAGGTGTGACAAGGATTCATCACTGCGAACAAGCACTCGCCGCCAAATCATTGGACTGATGCGTCGAATGAAAAACTTGAATTGATAAATGCTGTCTGTCATAGTTCCCGGCGAGAGCCCCTGGTCGACTTTCAGCCGGTTGGTAAAATCGCCAACGAGATCTACAAATGGATGCGAATCAACACCAGATTCTCGCAAGCAGCCCATGAAGCGGCACCATTGCGTAGTTACGTAAACAAACTGCGACTGGCGACGCGACAGCTTGCCTCTACGTTTCTGCCCGGCCGCAGTCCTGATTTCGTCAGTTGTAATCTCAGACGGTAACGTTCGAAGTTCCTGAACCGCCAAAAGCATCGCGCGAGCGAACTTGAGCACAGTGAATTTCTTAAAGCCCATCTCTTCCAGATATTGCAGATAACGTTCGCGTTCTAATGCCAACGGGGCATCACAATGACGCCTCACTAAGCCAGGTTCTTTGAATAGCCGTTGAAACATGGAGGACCTCCTTGGTGAAAAGTCCGACCATGAATTAGTATCGTTGAGCAGTCAAGTTATGTGTTCACTTTTGGAACTGGAATCCAGCTCTGTTTGAGTTTTCTGGATTCATAACACATAACTGAACAGACAACTCATTCGTGAGTCGATTGCTAAAAGGTTTGCGCAGTTCAAACTGGAGTTGCATCCAGAGAAGACTCGCATTGTTTACTGTAGGGATGCAGATCGAAGGGATTCATATGAACATGAGAAATTCAATTTTCTCGGATATGAGTTCAGACCGCGCCTGTCGAAAAACAGGCACGGCAAACACTTCGTGAATTTCACTCCGGCAGTGAGCCCGAAAGCCAGGCAGCACATTAGTCGCGAAATACGAAGCTGGAGAATCCATCGACGCAGTGATAAGACCATTCAGGACCTTGCACGAATGTTTAACGCAATCGTGCAGGGATGGATCAACTACTATGGACGGTTCTACAAGTCCGAGTTGTATTCAGCGTTAAGGCAATTGAACCACTACCTGGAAATATGGGCACGCAAGAAATACAAACGGTTACGGTCCCACGGCGGCAGAGCACGGACTTGGTTGGCACGCATTGCGCGTCGCGAACCAAATCTGTTCGCGCACTGGCGGTTTGGCCTGAAGCCGGATGGCTGGACGATGGGAGCCGGATGAATCGCGAGGTTCACGTCCGGTTCTGCGAGAACCTGGGGCTGCAATGCCCCGGGTTACTCTCCTAATTGTCTGCGCGAGTACTCGTGAAGATCGAAGCCGCAAAATCGACCATTGAAGAATGGCTACAGCCGTGAGGTCTAGCCCTGCACCCAGAGAAAACGAGAATTGTGCACATCGATGATGGATTCAATTTCTTAAGTTTTTTCATTGGCAAATACAAAGGCAAATGCCTTATCAAACCTCAGAAAGAAAAGGTGCTCGCATTCCTCGCAGAACTGCGTCTGTGGCTGAACAACCACAAACAAGCTGCAGCCGAAAACGTGATCAGACACTTCAACAAAATCCTCCCTGGATGGTCGAACCACTACTCGCACGTCGTTAGCAAGCAAGCGCTCTCCTACGTGTCCCACCAGATCTGGAAGATGTTATGGAAATGGTGTCTCAGACGCCATCCAAACAAAGGGAAACGATGGGTGGCAAAGAAATATTTTGGTCACCAGGGAACTGGACACTGGAAATTTCAAGCCAATGATGGAAAAAAAACCATTTACCTATTCGATGTGAGTTCAGTTAAAATCGAACGACACATCATGGTAAAGGGCGCCGCCAGCCCGGACGATCCCGCACTTCGTGATTACTGGCAAGCTCGGGTGACTATGCGCAAAGCACGCACACGATCACGCAAGGTAACAAAAGCCCTGCAATCAGCAGGGTCGGAGGCGCGAGCCGGATGATTTGGAAACTGTCATGTCCGGTTCTTGGAGTCATCGACATGAGGATGGTTAAATGACTGGATTCAATCTACGAGCACCTCCCCGCTCGGTCCTTGCGTAAAAGAGTCAGCTTTGACTCCGCCTACTTCGGTAGTAAGCAATGAATCCGAAGGGTAG
>JAKFUT010000426.1 GCA_021732565.1 Candidatus Obscuribacterales bacterium | reverse complement strand
AAAGAAGGCCCGGTGGTCATGACGCTGAGCCAATTGGAAGCACCGAGTTCCTTGCTCGCGTTAAAGATGCAGCTAAATACGATGAATATGTCCGTGAGTGAATTCACTGTTTCCAACATACAAACTCCAGATCCGCGAGAGTCACAGGGAACCGTGAATTATCAGCTCTGGAGATATGAAGGCGTCTTGGCGTTTCCAGTTCCAGCAAAGCCATCCGATGAAGTGATAGACTTGGTATCACACATGGCGAGAACACCATTCGATTATTGGCGAAGCTGGCGCCAGGCACGCCTTGCAGCAGATAGATTGACGTCCGCCGGCTTAAAGGATCTGTTGGGAATTATGGTGCATCCCCCTCGAATGGAAACTGATTTCCACGCACTGCAATGGATACCGCGAGTGCAATTGGCGGCAGCGCAGATCATTGCCAACCTCGATTCCGGCTGGGAAGGCTCCCTCAGACGCAATGTTTTATTGGATCTTGCTCGAGGACCGATGGACTGGAGCGTAGAAGCGGTAATAATTGCCCTGACACAGTTGTGCCTGGTATGCAAGGAACCCCTGCAAGAAGTGGTGGCACTTTATTCAAGTCTGCTGCACAATCTGCCTCGTGATTCCCACTGTTGCTATACTCTGGCACTGCTATACAACTGGGCCATGCTGCCGATTCCGAACGAGCAGCGTGCCGAACTATATGAGTTGATCGACAAACTGGAACAAACCGAGAGCGAGCAAGAGGGCTAGGAAACTGGCTGGAACCGCTAGAGAGGAAATCGGCCACGATTCGATGAATCATGGCCGAGTCACTTAAATTGATTCGTAGGGTTTCCTGACTTGAACTGTCGCAATTGCCGTCGGTGCTTTCAGTCTCATGCTAGTCTTTAAGTTCGAGCACTTGCTGGCGAACACCAAGGATCTTTTTCCGTTTGATCTTGACCGTATTCCAATCGTCGACATCGTTACGATCTACCACGATGGGTAAGCCCAATGTGCGCAACTGCTGAATTGCTTCGCCGCGAGAAGAACTCATCGTCACTGCACTGGAAAATACTCTGTGTTTGTACCGGTGAAGACGCATGGGACGATCGAACAATACGGGATTGGATAATGACCTCTCAAGTATTACCGGGCGGCTGAGTGTTCTGTCTAGCATCACCGGAGACGAAAGACAGTTGTTTTCTAACACTACAGGCTGATCAATACACTTTCCGCATGTATTATCTATGAAAGCAGGGGCTTCGAGGGACCTTTCCATCAGCACCGGTCTGCTGATGGTGCGCTCCATTACAGGAGTTTCGAAAGTAACAGCGGGTTGAATTCTGTCAATGAAACGCCGTACAGTTACGGGTTGAGTTTCAACAGTGACCGGTTGAGTGGTGAATTTGTAGATATAACATTCCGCCATTGACGATAGCGGAACAACCGCGCCGGCGAGAATCGCACCGACAGCGGCCATCATGAACGCGGCTTTGCGTTTGTCCATACTGTGCACCCTCCTAAGTTTGGAATATACTCATTCCGAGGTGTTCGGACGCCACGCAATCCGTACCAGTTCCCGGTTTCCGGACGTACAGCTTTCTGCAATCGTCCATACAAAATTGGCAAACGACCCGAAAGTGGCAGCAGCAAAGCCTTATCTCGCAAAGAAAGTTGAGACTATTGAAATGTATTGTCGTTACTTCGATATACAGTTGAGGTCTGTGGCTGAATTTGAGGTTCAATCCTCATCATCGGCCCATAGCAACGCAGCCTTCTCCCTGGCCAATATCAGCAGTCCTGTATCAAGTGTAGATGACGTACATGGTGACCACGACTGCAATGTAAATTCTCTGTGTCATATCTGTGCATAAAGTGGAAATCCAGAGCTGCATTTTAGATATACAAGGTCGTGTCTTTGGACAAAACACAAAAAGATGATGAGTTTCACTGTGGTTTAAAGGAGCCGTTCAAATTTGTGTGGCTGCCAGAGCCGTCAAATTGAGATAAACCTATTGACAAGAGCTCGGTGCTTCCGGCAATGTGCGATAGAATAACCACATGCGCCCTCCTGGAGTCGCGCCGCCCTACACGGAGATAGAACATTGAAGTTGCCCTGGTCCCAAAAGCAAACTCAAGATCCGCAAACCGATGAAGAGATACCGCAAAACACAGACGGAGTGATTTTGCAGGTCATAAAATCGGCTGAAGCACATATCGATCGAATCCTCCAAGTACGGCGGGAACACTCGATGGATGCCGCCGATGTTCTCAGCCCCGTGTCAAGTACGGGAGCGAAGAACCTCACCGACTTCATTAGGAGCAACGCGAATTTGGCAGACGGTCTGCGCAGGCAAGCGACAGGACTTTTTAAGCCAGGCAGTAACGTCGTCGATGAGTTGAAGAAAGAGACGCAATCACTCCACACCCGCATAAAGACTTTGATTGAAACCGTTGCAACAATGCTGGAGAACAAAGAATACACGCGAGTCGAAGAGAAGATATCCGGGGCATCCTTAGCAGCAAAAGAACGTGAGTCGGCGTCTCGATTGATCGAAGCTCACAAACAATCAAATATTTCTGTCAGAGCTTTGCGAATGACTGTGTCGGTGTTCACCGCTTTCAACCATCGGATAATTGAGCGACTGAATGAAAAGACCGGTGACAAAAACAAAGAGAAAGATCTGGTGCTGGCAAATGCGATTCTGGTATACGAAATCAGTAACTTTCTGATTCAGTATATGGAAGACTACCAGGTCTGGGGGCTGGAAGAAATTCGCAAGTTGCAAAATGAAGTGAATAAGCGATTTGATGAGCAGTCGCGAGTAGAGCAACAGTTACGTTTGGATGCAGAGAAACAGACTGATGAACAAACTCGCGTTCGCACCGTCCAGCAGATCGAAAGCAGAGAACTTCACGCAAAGAAAGTAAAACAGGAATGGGATGCCTTTGTTGAAGAGATCGAAGGACTGGAAGGGATCAAGAAACGGCTCGATCAAAGACTCGCCACCCTGCGGGTGATTCGCGACAATGCGAAAAACCAGATCACCTTTGTCGATTTACTGACAATGACCGCTACTGTCAAAGATGCCATCACCTGTCTGGACGCCACCGTACTGGAGGTGGAAGGATTAGAACTGGTGCCCATCACTGAAGATCGAGTTGAGCGCCTGTTAAGTCTGAGCGTGTAATAATCGCCAGTTGCAGCGCGCTGCTGCACAGCACAGTGTAAGGTATTGATAAACACTGAACGAAGGGAAGCTAAGAGGCATCGAAATCTGCCCTGGTGAGACTACACAGCCGTTTTTGCCTCGAAGAAGCCACGCTTGATATCGTTTGTGAAGCGTAAAGTAAAGTTCAGCGGGCAATGAAATAATCATGAATTTCAGAATCAGGAAAAGTGGAAATTCCAACACTGGAACAGCATGAAGCCAGAGTCTTCATATGCTAAACTTCGGCTCACCATGCAAGAAAAAAAAATTGAAACGGAAATTTTAGAGATTCTGTCGCGCGATTGTCGGACACCGCCCGAGACCATTGCACGCATGATCGGAAGATCAGTCGAAGATACAACTGGTATCATCGAGGCGCTTGAGAATCAAGGCGTGATCAAACGGTATACCGCCACGATTGACTGGGAACAGCTCGGTCTGGAAAAGGTGATTGCCTTTATTGATGTGAAGGTTATGCCTGCCCGCGAAGTCGGATTTGACGCCATTGCCATGAGAATTGCTCGTTATCCCGAAGTCAAAAGCGTGTGGCTTGTTTCGGGGGGGAGCGACTTGCGAATTCTAGTGGAGGCGGTCAATTTAAGAAGCCTTGGTAATTTCGTAGCAGAAAAAATCGCCACCATAGATGGAGTAACCGGTACAGTCACTCAGTTCCTTTTGCGCAAATATAAAGAGGACAACGTGCTCTACAATGAGCCGGAGCCGGACGATCGCTTGATCGTGAGCCCGTGAGGTTTAACTGAGTGATTATGGGAGACAGTAAAGAAATTAGACCCTTGCTAAAGCCTTTGTCTAGCAGGGCCAGAGAGCTGCCTTTTTCGGGCATCCGCCGATTTTTCGATATTGCTGCAAGTATGCAAGATGTGATCTCCCTGGGCGTCGGCGAACCTGATTTCACCACCCCTTGGAACATCAGAGAAGCGGCAATCTACTCCATTGAGCGAGGGCAAACCAGTTATACATCTAACTACGGTCTGATTGAGCTGCGTCGCGCCATTAGTAAGCACGTCGTTCAGCTTTACAATACCAGTTACGATCCCGATACCGAGATACTCGTAACCGTCGGCGTTTCAGAGGCTCTAGATCTGGCATTCCGGGCTGTGCTTGATCCAGGCGATGAAGTTCTCGTACCGGAACCCTGCTATGTTTCATATAAACCGTGTGTGACACTGGCGGGCGGAAATGCAGTCGGGGTACAAACGTCTGCTGAAGATGGCTTTCAGTGCAGGGCAGAACAATTTGAAAGGGTAATTACCCCGCGCACAAAGGCAATTCTGCTGGGTTACCCTTCGAATCCCACCGGTTCGACAATGCCCCGCAATGAACTTCAACGCATTGTAGACCTTGCGTCGGAACGCGGGCTGTATATTGTCAGCGACGAGATTTACGACCGCCTGACTTATGATCAAGAGCACGTCTGTGTCTCGTCGTTACGCGGGGCTCGAGAGCGCACCATTTATCTGAACGGGTTTTCCAAGGCCTACGCGATGACCGGGTGGCGAACAGGCTACGTCTGCGCCCCGGAAGAGATACTTCGTATTTTAATGAAAATTCATTCCTATACGATGTTGTGCGCGCCGATCGCCAGTCAGAAAGCAGCTCTGGAAGCGCTGCATCGAGGGGAGGCACCGCTTCGCGATATGGTGGCACAATACAACCAACGTCGCCGGCTAATCGTAGACGGGTTTAATAGAATCGGGCTGAAATGTCGAATGCCCGAGGGAGCTTTCTACGCATTCCCCGACATTGAAGCTACAGGGCTTGGTGCAGAAGACTTTGCCGAAAGACTGCTGTTTGATGAACGCGTGGCAGTCGTTCCCGGCACCGCGTTTGGTACCGGTGGTGAGGGACACGTTCGTTGTAGCTATGCAAACAGCCTTGAACGAATAGAAGAAGCACTCAGCCGCATCGGGCGACTGACTGCCAAGTTAATTAGCTAACTAACCCCAATTTTACAATTTGCTCGCATTACCGGCACGCAGAGATCGTTTCGTCGGACGCCCGCGTCGTCGTGCCGGACACAGCCGCACGAACCAGCGAATGAAAATATGCGACACCATTTTCGCGCGTAGCGTGCAGCACACCCTGCCTGAATATGCCGCTCTCCATATTGCGGTGAACGGCCTCGCAAATGTTGATGTCTTCGCTGGTAACTTGCTCCACGAAGTCCGTGAATTCACCAATAAGTTCTTCGCTCGAGTCCTTGCGAAAATGGAACGTGTAAGTGAGGCGAGTTGCCGCTACACCGAGGGGATTTACCTGAAGAGTATAGAAACAGGGCTCGTAAACAGGCATTCCGAGATTCGGGTAGACCCACAACCAGAGCCCGGAGAATGCTCCTGATTGAGATTCCACTTTCCTCTTGCAACTATGTATTGAGAATCTCTCGTGGTTCTCAACTTTATATTGCTGCAACATAAAGTCACGGCTGAATATGGGATGAATAGTGGTGCAGTGATAACATTCCTGGTATCCGTCCATCCAGACTTTCCAATTAAACGAGCCTTCTCGCGTGATCTTGGAGTGATAAGCGTAATCGCTGAACTTGCATTCGGAATCTGCCACCACTTGAATCAACTCAGAATATGCACTGGAAAACGCAGGAGCTTCCGGCGCCAGGTTTACAAATATCAGGTCGTTGTATTCATGAACTTGAACAGGAAAGAGCGAATATTCTTCCCTGTCACATTGAGTTAAACAATCGAAGTATGGAGCAGCCAGCAACTCGCCAGCGGTATTGTAAGACCATCCGTGATAACGACAGGTAAGGGTACCGGTTTCAAGATGTCCCGTCGATTGGTTCAGAAGCGGTGCGGCGCGATGGCGACAGATATTGTGAAATGCCTTGATCGTGTGGTCTGCTTGACGAACAAGACAAATGGGGTATTGTGCAATCTCCGTGGTGACGAAATCGCCTGGTTGTCGAAGTTCCTCGAGCGACGCGGCATATAACCATTGATTTGCAAAAATGTTACGCCGCTCAGCCTGATATATCGCAGTATCCGTGTACCACTCTACGGGCAAGGCATCTACAGCTCCATTCATCAGTTTTACTCCGCCGTTTTCGCACTAAATTCCAGCGCCAGAATCGGTGACGCCGGACATAGATTACCGGCTCTAATCAAAAAGGAATATGCCTTTGCACGTATTGAGAGCGGAAAGACGATTAATTTAGATGAATATGGCTCTCAATGCCCACACATTGTGCGGAACTTTTTTGTGTACGAGTACGCCTAACACCTCGAATTTAACGAAACCGGCCTATGAAAATATAGGCGACCTTTCCGGTCCTCTCTCGATTCGTGGTTGCCACTGTACCAGGTTTTTCTTAACAAAAAGCAAACTGAGAATGCCGCGCAGGTCAGGCATTTAAGCTTTTAACCAAAGGTCCGGTTCGAGCACCCGAAACACATGGTTTGCACACACGGAGGAGCCCTTCTATGAAGAAATCAATGGTTTATGCGGTGCTGGCTCTGGTTTCCGGCGGGCTAGCAATCGCTCCTGCAGCGAACGCCGCCACCTGGGTTATGTGGGATGGCAACACGCCTCAATACGTAACCTACGTCGAAACAGCCACACCTGTTTACAAAGACATAACTAAGCCGGTCGTCATTCAAGACGATGCATACACCAAGGCAGTGATTCTGCAACGAGATATGACCATTCCTCGCTGGCAAATGACAGATGAATCGCTAAATTACGAAGCGGCGTCGGTCATCAGGGGAACCAACAAGAAATAGAATGATTCAACGGTCTGGTGAGACCGCGCACCAGGCACGGTGCCACCCCATTCGAGATTGTCCCGCCACCGTGCTCCAGCGCACCTCAACTGGAACCGAAGCAGCGTTGAAAGGGGGCTTCGTCACGGCGAGAGCCATGGCGAAATACCGGAGCGTCAGCGCTTCGGCTAGCTGCCCGGTCTTGGGTTCTTAACCGCAGCGGATTGCACGCAAATTCGAGGCACAAACTGTCACATTCTTTGCTAAGCAATCTGTGTTGACCCGGACCGCATGAATGATTAACTGAATTCAAAGAGCGTCCGCTGTACGGGCGCTCTTTGGCATGGGAAGAATAATTGTCCATGCCGGTATGGTCCGAGCATCTAAACGAAGCTCCGACAGACCGGTAGGATACTCTTTCGACATGCTGCTAGGAAGTGCGCTGAAGCGGACGGCCTGAGCAGCGATGCGTCAGTCTTGAGACCCCGGGTCTAGAGGAACCTTCGTGATGCCAACTTTTAAATCGGGCAGGAGTAGCGGTGTTGCCCGGCTCGACTCTTTAAAACGGGGACCATGGCATGAATCTTCGCAATCAAAAAAACAAGGACCTAGTACCAACCGGCGTTGCGAACTGAATGCGCGAGGCACCGTGATTTCTTAGTCTTCCAATTATATTCCGTGGCCACGCACTGCTGCTGGAGAGCTGCTCGCTGCGGTGGCATAAAGATATCTATCTTCGTCGGTACCGGGACATTCTGAACCGGTAAATACGAATTAAACGAGTTGACCCAGTTAAACGGAACTCCGCTAGACTCCGAACCGGCTTCTGTAGAGGCTTCGGAATTCGCCTCCGAAAAATACGATTGTGCTCCCGCTGCATTCTGACTTATTACGCAAAGTACAGCAATCGTCAGGAGCTTCAACATCTCATGTTTGAACATTTGTCGTAACCTCCATTGAGATAAATGTGTAGACTGCCAGCCGCTGTTTGTTCCCGGTTCAAGCTTTCTATGGAAAAGTTTTGACAGTCGAATTATTTTCCCGCGGGTTTCTGAACGTCAACAATGACTCAAGGATTAACTGGCAATATAATGGTTGCCCTCATTTAAAGAGTCAGGTGATTTCTCTCGCATGCTATTTTTCACTTTCACAGAAAGACACCACCACCTGCAAGCTAAGGTCTCCAGAGTCTGTACATATTTTTGGTTACTTGTTGTGGTTGCATTCTCTTTAGCGATACCTTGCGGTGCAAAGGAAAGTGCTATGAAAACGGTCAGCCCTCTCAGATTGGACATCATGGGTCCCGGCCATATATTCCCCCACGAACTCTGGTCTTTGAGGGTGAAGGTAACGAATGTTTCTAACGCTCCAGTTAGCTTTGTTCTTCCCATGGAAGGAAGCTGGAATCAAAGTCGTTATCCGCATCTTTCCGGACTCGTGGAATGTGAGGGTCGTAAGAGAAAACTCTATTGGACTAGCGAGTGCGGGTTTAACATGAGTTTTATTAGTACAAGAGAAATAATTACGGTGGAACCGCACCAGGAAAGGCTAATAACCATCGACTGTCCAGCCTTTTCGGAAGCTTGGGAAACATTCGGAGATACTGGCGAGTATCTCTTTGAAAAATCAGGCAACTATACATTCACTTTGAACTACGATATGTACGCACCTGACCCGCGACAGTGGAATCCAGACCAACACAGAACCACACCGGGCGCAGACGAACTGATCAAACTAGAGCGGGTGCCGCCAGTTCTTTTGACTGCCGCCACCACACTCACAGTTCAGCCTGTGAGCGCAAATCTATTGGCCGACATTGTTATCAGAGCGCTGGGTCCATCTTCAGAGAGCAAAGACTTGCAGCGTCGATACCAGGAAGGATTCTGGAGTATTGACGGTGTACGCCGGTACGAGCACTTCATAAGTTTTATGGTGAAAATCGACCGCGACAAAGCGCAGCGTGAAGGTGTGCGGAACATCTCCAATTTGCTGCCCGTCGGACTGGTTTCCGGGCGATATTTATTGTCGCCTCAAGCTTATGCTTATGTTGAGTCTGCAGGCCACCAGAGGCAGCTCACCGCCCTAAGCGCACCTCATGCAGCGGCATTCGAAGATCCGGGCTCGGCCATTCTATTTGTCTGGTTTCCCGGTCAATACCAGGCACCGCTTCAGCAGTGGCCCGACGCCGCAAAGCAATTGGAACTCGCTCCCTGATTCGTTGATCTTTAGTCTAGTCGGTCGTGACGAAATTGCACTTTACCGGCAGTGCCCTGGCTACTGGCACGATCTGTTTCATGTCACCGTGCGAGCAGAGCCAACACAGTGAACAGGGACAGATCAAGTTTGGTCTGTACTGAAGGCTTTCATTGTATTCAAATCCTACTTGCATGAAAGCGACTAGCTGCGACGGCGCCGTTTTTTTGGAGCAGCAAGTTGCGTTTGTTTGAATACTTCGGTTAAGTCTGTTTCTTGTTGATGAATATCGCGCCAGATGTCGCCAACTTTTGCGATACGATCATAGACCGTGAGCACAGTGAAATCGGTGGGATAAACATGACCCAGTTCAGACCACTCCAGTGGTATTGAAACCGGTGCTTCCGGAGCCACTCGCGGAGAATATATTGACGCCAGTGTCTTGCCTCGTACATTCATGTTGCAATCCACGAAGATCTTTCCTGTGCGTTTGGACACAGCCCATTCCAGCGTAATAAGATCAGGATACTCCTTCAAAATCAATCTTCCGATTGCCTCGGATAAATCACGCACTGCCTCGAAATCAAGATTCCTGACTATGGGAACGTATAGGTGTAATCCTGTTCTCCCGGTAGTTTTTACAAATGACGCTGCATTAATAGAATCGAGAACTTCCTTGATCAAACGTGCGACCCGGCAAGTTTCTTGAAATGCTCTTTCGTTGAGTTCCGGCTCGGCACCTGATTTCTCTTTTCCACTGTAAATATACGGATCGAGATCAAAGGCTAGAAAATCCGGGTAATTTAAAATGGAGTTTCGCAAATTGTCCACAGATCCCGTGAACTTCGTTGATTTCACGGCGGAGTTCTCTTCGGGCATCACTCGAGAGTGCCACGTGTGCAACTCCAGGTCGGCAATCTGTGCCAGCCATACCAGAGTGGCAAGATTATTGCAAACCATGTATTCCTGATCTGCATTGGCGTCTTGCCCGAATAGTTCAATCGTTTCAACATACTGCGGGAGCCTATGCTCCCAGTGTTTTTGATAAAATTTGGACCCTGTTATCCCATTTGGAAACCGTAGCAATGTTATGGGCCGATTGCGCAAGTGCGGCAGTACAAACGGTGCGATGCGCACCAAATACTGCGTATAATCGCGCTTGGTTACGGCATTCTGCTTCCCGTGTGCCGGCCAGAAAACCTTGTTCAAATTTGAAAACGATATATCATGGCCTTCCACGTGCAGTACCAATTTCTCCTGCTCACCATCCAGCTGCTCAAGCACATCACGATTAACCAAAGACAAGCCGATCACCTTCTCCTTAGAAGCACTCCGATGCGCTACCTTCTCGCTTCGGTCTTGAGTTTTTTCGTTATTAGACATTGAATTACACCCGCTTGAGATTGTTTACTTAGCCGGCTAATGCTGGAGGTTGTTCCACTTGATCCGGAGAAATATCGGTGCGAAGACGCAAGAACACTGGAGTACGTAACATTCCGGACTTTGTAATTTCGGCATATTTCACCTCGGCCACCAACTGCGGGCGTACCCACTGCACATCTTTTTGACGAGGGGGATTGACTAGAGGAGAAGTCTTACGCTTGCGCGCCTCCATCAGATTCTTGAGACTTTGCAGAGTTGTTCGGTCGAAACCCGTGCCGACGCCGGCATAAAGCAGATCACCACTGCCGGCACGGTAGCCCAGCAAGAGTGAACCGAATGTCTCGCCCCGAGCTCCAGTTCCCTTTGTATAGCCACAAATCAGAAACTCGGCGCTGTGTACACCTTTGACTTTACACCACGATTTAGATCTTTTACCTGGCTCGTAGATGCTATTCAGATTCTTTGCTACTATTCCTTCCAGTCCATTTTTGACACAAACCTCGAACGACAAGATTCCGTCGTCGAAGTCAGCTACCGGGCGTACGTTTTCAGTTACGCTCACAAACTGCGCCAACAATGCTTTTCGTGTTCGAAGGATAACGCCCTCAAGATTGGTCTGGTCAGCAAACATTATGTCAAACACATAGTAAACGACGGGAATACGTTCATCTGCTCTGGCTATGTCTTCTCTCTTTGAAAGCCCGGAGCGCTGCTGCAATAGTTGGAATGAGGGCCGGCCTTGTTCGTCGAGGGCTACAATTTCGCCATCTAATAGCAACTTTGTGTTGCCCGAACTGAGGTCGGCAATCACGGCCGGGTATTGTGCCGAAAGATCAAGTCCATTGCGTGAAAGTAACTGAACTCGGTCACCGTCGATGCGCGCTATTGCACGAATGCCATCCATCTTCGGCTCATAAACCCAACCTGTGTTGTTGAACGGTTTCGGCACAAGAGTGGTGAGCATTGGCGAATAAGTTTTCGGTAACCGCCCGTGACGAGCGCCTTCCACATTGGCGGGGTTGACGATCGGCGCTGCGGCGCTCTTTCCTTCCCTCACCTCTTCAATTGTTCGTCCTGACACGACGGAACGCGTGAGTTCTGCCAAATCTTCACTGTCACTGGCGTGCTCATCGGAGTTCTTTCTGAGGAGCCAATCCTTAGAACTCTTATTCAGACGCACCAGGGTCCAAGAGCCGCGGAGCTTTTCGCCCCTCAATATAAAAGTGATTTTTCCTTCGGCAAGCGCTTTTCGAATTTGCGATTCTTCATCTTTACTGCCAGGATTGCGGACATGATTCCAGTCTGGTGAATAAGTACCGCCATCCCAGATGATCATGGAACCGGCACCGTACTGTCCCCCGGGAATCACTCCTTCGAAAAATTGATAATCGAGCGGATGATCTTCCGTTTGAACTGCCAGGCGTTTGTCTTTTATATTGAGTGACGGACCTTTCGGTACAGCCCAAGATAGAAGTACTCCGTCGAGTTCGAGCCTCAAGTCATAGTGCAATCTTCTTGCAGCATGCTTTTGTACAACGAAACGAAGCGGTCCTTGACGCTTTCCGATTTCGGCGCCCGGTTCCGCTGTTAGCTGAAAGTTTCTTTTCTTTTCGTACTCTTCAAGCATCAGCGGTTCCTTGATAGTCAACGTTGGCACCGGTGCACCGGAAGCACTGTTACGTCCGGCTTGAGAATCCGCTCTTTTGAACCGTTTTTAAGCCGCAGCGCCGAACTGGTAGTCGGCTGGTCTTTCAAGGATGTTCCGGGGTAAGCGCCCTGCGGCCCCTACGTCGCCTCCAGCCGCTCGTATCGTCAGACGCGCTCAACTTGCTATAAGCTAAAAGCGCTCCCTGTGGCTCCTCCGTCGCCTCGTTCGTCCCATACGCTCGTTTCGCGCCAGACGCGCTCATTGTGGCAGGTGCGCTGCTGAAGCTCAAGGGCATGCTCTATAAAATGGAAGTCCGCCCGGGGGGAGCGGGCGGACCTTTCGTTAAAATTATCTCGCTTCTTCCTTTGCCATTTTCCGTACTTCTTGTACGATTCCCCACTAGCTACTGTGCGCCTGATTAGCGTTGATTACGAGTTCTATTGGCGCTGCGGTCGTTACTGATGCAGCGACCCGTCGGCACAAACTTTCGGCGAAGCTGTCGGCGGTTAATGGCTGGAACTATCTGATGATGGAGGTTCTCCCGGCACCGTCGGTGCTGTCACTGGCGGCGAAGTGGATTCTCCCGGTGAACTTGGCGGTGTAGCCGAATTGGTATTCCCTCCGGGGACAACAATAGTTGTACTGTTGCGCTCAACTCTGCTTGGCGCCGAACCAGGCTGATTACCTGCAGACCAGAAGTATATTATTGCTCCTAGCGCCAACATAACTAGAACAGCCAAGACTATGCCCATTCCGGCTGATGCACTTGAGTCTGAAGCAGGTGTTACGATGACGTCTCTGTCTCGTTGATCAATAGCCATTTTTTTCCTCCTTCCAATGTTGAGGCGAGCTCATTGGATCTGGATTCACCCCTTTTGCAACAGGAATTCCCGGAGCATCTCCAGGATTAGACAACCTGCTGTACGGGATCAATGGCGATTTTTTTTGTGGATAGGTTCCCCACTTATTTGATTGTGAAATTTCATCCGTGACCGCCACCTGTAAAACAGGAAGTCTCCAAAAGGCAGCTCCAGGCGTTTAGTGCAGTGTTTCCTTTTATGGACTTTCATGTTACGGGCACACTAATTTGGAACCAGCGACAACCACTCTCGTCTCTGTCCATTGGTTCTAAGTATCTAGAAGTATCCAATTCGGTAGCCGGGTATTCGATTTCAACTTACGAATGCCACACCGGTCTGTGGTCCAATTTTTCTCTTCAGGAGGGACTATGCGAGGAGATACTGTACACGCCATGCTTTTTAGTGGCATCGTGGCTGGAGTAATAT
>JAKFUT010000285.1 GCA_021732565.1 Candidatus Obscuribacterales bacterium | reverse complement strand
GGGACTAACCGAGCCGAGTCACCCGGATATTGCCAGATTCGTTCGACACTTCAACCGCAGATGCGGGCACTGGGCGAGTCGCTTGACGGTAAGCACTGCCTGAGTCGCTGTGTGAGCGGCTTACTTTACGATGACACCGCCGGCTAATGACTCGACGTTAAGTTCGACAGCTTTCCGAGCCCACCAAGCTGGAGGCTGATAGTGAGGAAGCACTTCACGCATAGAGAAACTTGCCTTGGTCTTTTAGCGGGGATGGTGAGCTTTCTGCGTGCAGGAAAAGAGCGAGGATAGTTTATATCGCGTTGGACTTACAATTGCTCGGCCGCTGGTGGTGCCTTCGAGATAACGGATATTACTTGCCACGGTCCCTTCGTGCGTCCAAGAAAAGCATCCCAGTACCAACTTGAGACGTCAGTCCAGTGGTGCCCGCCGTCTTGATCCTGAATTGTTTCTCGCACCTCCAATTGTTCATGGTCACGAGTTGCTATAAATCGGTACCACCGCAGCCCATTGGCTTGCATGACGATAGGCTTTAGATCAATTTTGAAGCCCATACCACGATAGCAATCCGTGGAGGGATGAACTTGTCGCGACTCTTTGGTGACAATTCTCCAGATAATTTTTCGATCACCGTCTGTGAACAACCGAACTTGACCTGGAAAACCCGATAGAAAAGCTTGCTGCCGTCCGCTAAGCGACATCAACGTCAGGGTTCGACCTTCGAAAGTCGCTGGCCAGTGGAAAACCTGCGTATCAGCAGGCGCAGTGGCCGGATGGTGACAAAAAGGAATCACGCCGGCAATCAGGCATAGAGTGAGCATCGAGTATGTGTGGTACGCGGGAATCGCGATTTTTTTTCTGCCGTGCACTTCAGTTGGGGCAGTGAGGAGAGAGGGCTTTTTTAATCGCTGAGCAACCCCCGCCATTATGCCGGCGGAGAGCAAGAATGCAAGCAGTCCAATTACCTGGTGAAGAGGCTCTTCTAATTTAGTTAGAGAGGGATATGACCGCAGATTTGTTTCGAGAAAAAAAAGTGCTGATACTCTGAGCACATTTCCCGCTATGGCGGCGACCACTGCTACAACCATTAAGACTATCGATGGAACAGTTCGCAACCGCATTAACGAAGCGAATGTGGCCGCGAGGTAACTGCACAACCACAGCATCTTAATTCCGCTGCACGGCGCGTCGACTTCTACCATGCCAGTGGGCGAGATCAATTCCGTGCCGCTTGCTTTAATCTCCAAACCAAGCGCCTGAATGATTTCGCAAGATAGAAATGTAATTACACATCGCAGGGGATATCCACAGTAAAAGTTCGCCGTAGCCACCAGCGGTAGTGACAAACCAATGAGGAACCAGTCTCCCGGCCGGAGTGTGCAAACAACGGCGAGCCCGTTACAAATAGTGGCCAGCGCTAGAGCAGCCAGCAACGCTTGCACCGCATTTGGTGCGGTGAGCACGGTGGCGCAATAACTTACCAGAAGGACGATGGACACAAAATACACGCGGCGGTATGCCGACGACCAGGGTTCGACGCAAGGCACAGGGTTGGTCGCTTCGTCTTCGCTTTCCCCGGGAGATGAGTGCAACTTTGCTGCATTGTCCTCTGTCGAGTTCGATACGCGTCTGTTATGGGGGAACGAGTTTGCTTTTGTCTCGTTAGATGAGTGCTTGATCTTTAGAGTTTTAGAGCCTTTGGTGTCACAAGCGGTCCCACCTTCCCCCTCGAACGCGGACGGCGGACCATCTTGTACATTTCGCGTTGCAGAAACGACCGAATCAGGAGTGCCAGAGTTGACGGATTGATTAGCAGGCTGGCCGGGAATTGCTAAAGGTTGAATCGGAAATCCGGAATTGGCAGGAGCACCAGTCTGTTCAAAGGGCTTGCGCCCTGCGACTATCTGAAGAACAAAAAGAGTAATCAGCGCGACTATTCCCAGCGGCTCGTCCGACCCGTCGCTTAATCGCTCAACATACCAGATCCACACCGGCCAGAAGGCCAGCGTGGCGGCCAGTAGTATTGCATTTGGTGTCACGCTTTCGGCGTAACGCGCCGATTGCGCCATATCACGAGTCCCAATACACCCATAGCTGCAGCCAACAGGAGATAGGTGTCCGATTCAGGAACAAGCGGAGCTTCTGCCGGTGCTTCTTCGGCTGATTTCTTATCGACAGCACTCGGAGCCATGGTGCCATTAGTGGCGCCATTGAGAACAACCGATGTACTTCTTGTAGACTGCTCATTGGCACTCATTTGCGACGGGCGAGCAGGACGATTTAGTTCCCCTTGTGGCACACTGCGAAAGTCTGACACTAACGGGCTGTCATCCACGGGGGATTTTGCACGTTGGGGGGCATTGGCGTTTGCGCCCTGTAGTGTTTGTGCTCCGGTGAAGTTACCAGTATTGTTCCTCTGGTTGCCGGTAGCGGCGGTGGAGCCGAAAGGTCCAGAGCTTGGATAGGGAGAACTGGCAAAACCGGTAGAGGCCGACAGTCCATTTTTATGGTTTCCGCTTGATGGTGGTACAGGTTGGGCGGCGGGGGCGGGCGCCCAATTTGAAGCCACTTCCGACTTCCCACCCATCGCAATGCCAACGCTGCCTCCTGCTTGCCCGTAGCTGCCAGAAGCGCTTTGGTCGCTGAGCATGCCGGCGGTTGGTCTTTGAGCTGATTCCTTTTGCCCTGCTGCCGAATTGGTCTTCGGCGCGAAGCCTGCCGGGGATTGAGGAAAAACCTTATCCCCCGACGCACTGGAAATTTCATCTGTCGAGCGAGGTTCGCTGGAACTCGAACCTTCCATCGGCACTGCCAGACGGTGAGCGTTCGGCTTACATGCCACTCGCGAGACTGGCATCGGAGTTGGACTGGGCGAGGCGGCTGAAGGCAGGGGATAGCCCTCGGTCAATTGCCCCTTCTGTTTGTTACTCTCTTTTCCCGCCGGTCCCAAACTGGCTGCTGCAGGGAACCGAGGATGATAGTCGTAGAACCGCACATCGCCCGGTCCCCGAATAGGATAACTGTCATTGTCGTTCAATTGTGAATCAGTACTTTGCGAGCTTTGTTTCTTTGATTCTAGTTTTTCAATGTCCGCTTTTTGTCCGCGCGAGCTCCTCCCACCGAGGGTGTCGAGGCTATCGGGAGCCTGCTCGCGTCCTGCATCCTTCGCCAACCTCTTCTCTGCTGAAACTTCTTCCATGTCGCATCTTGATTGACGGCTGGTCGCGCGCTCCCCGTCGAATGTATTAGCATCTCGTGCGATGTTGTTCTTGAGGGAACGTAAGAAATTCAGTGTAACGTCACGGCAGGAATCTACAATGTTCGTCTGATTTTGTCCCGCGCGACCTGGATACACGCACCGTAGTTCGGGGATATCAGTCACAAGAACCGCACTCGACATTGGTGTCACTATGTGGTATCGATCAGCCAGTTCTATGGCCTCGCGTTTGCTATTGTCATCGCCGTTGTTCAAATCGGTCAAAATCCGATCGTAAGCCATCAGTTGTGCCAGCTCTGGCATCGCCAGGTTTGCTCCTGCTGGAACCGCATGTGCCGAGGCAGATGGAGAGGGTGTTCCAAACGTGCAGTATTCCAATTCTCCGACTTTATGACATGCCGGTGGTGCGTCGACCTTTGAAGTAGCAGTAACTGGAGCAGGCTCCCCTTCCTGGCGCACAAACCTGTACGAATTTGCCTTGCCAGACCACGTATCAAATAGGTATTTCAAATCTTCTTCGGGTGTACCGATATGCGCCACTTTGTTGACGCTTGTCGCTGTTTCCATTCCGTCTAGTAACTGGTCGGGTCCAGTTACAATTTGCATGTCATAGAGTAGAGTTCTGCCTCTGGTGTTGCTGATCTGTTGCTGAACATATTCCTTATAGCCTGACGAAATTGGCTGAGCGCCATGAATCCAGAGCACCGTTTGCCCGGTGGCGGATGCGTCGGACAGTGCTTGTGCCAGATCAGCGTCGTCAACCTGCCCTCCAAGGCATGGCAATCTCTTCAAGCTGTTAACGATCTCTGATCTCTCGCCGTCAAAATGCTCCCTTCGCCCGTCGCGCACGAACACTACACTCAAGCGCACTTCCGCAGGCAAGCTATTGAAAGCGTCAGCGATGCCATTGAGGTGTTGTCCCATGGCGGCAGAACCGTCGATCACCGCGGTCAGAGAATGTGGTATCACAGGAGGTGCCACTTCGATTTTTTCGGTAACAATATGCCCACTGCCAGCAAATGTATCCGGTGCATAAAACGCTATTCTATCAACATGTCGTCCTGTATGAATGATCCCATTTCCGGTGGCCAGCCCTGACGGGTCCAGCGATCCTGAAAGCATACTGCGACCGTCGTCACTCTTCGTAAGTTTCAAGTCTTTGAAATCGGCCTGCAGGTTACTGTTGGACCCTATCGTCACATTATGACTTGCGCTGATTTGAAAGTTTCGCTCCTCAAATTGCGGGAGCGCAACTACACCCAGACCGTTGCGATCCAATTCCAGTGGTGCAACCACACCAATGTGCAGCTTCACCTCGCGCATATTGGCCGGTGGCACGGGAAATGCCTGAATCAGTACCGCATCAGTGCCGCAAGTGCTTATAAGTA
The DNA here is from genome assembly GCA_021732565.1 of Candidatus Obscuribacterales bacterium. GTDB lineage: Bacteria > Cyanobacteriota > Vampirovibrionia > Obscuribacterales > Obscuribacteraceae > JAKFUT01. The sequence continues at coordinate 8,856 of JAKFUT010000285.1, read as the reverse complement.
AAGGATTTTTCTTCTCCGCCACAGCCGCTCTATAAATCTCACGCGCCAGACTCTTAACCGTTATCTGTGCTTCGTATTCTTTGCCATCTACTATTAAGCTGGCGCGATTAACAACGCCGCCCCGGGGAATTTTGACCCTGGTGCGAATTTCGCGATCGAACTTAGACTTGTTATTAAAGTTCAAATACCAATCAAATTTGGCCACTGCCGCATCTGCATCTACTTCGCCTGTCATCTCCGACTTGCATACAGACAATCCGCGCGAGACCCCGCTAACCATTTCGCCGGCGATGTCGGGGTCGAGGTCGAATTCGTCGTCCACCACACCTTCGATGCCATCGTCTGCAAGAAAACCGGCATGGCGCATTGTGGCTCGAGCAGAATCTGGAATGGGAAAAGAATTAAAAGTGCGCCCGGTCACTCGGTAAAACAGATCTCTGGCTGTTTCAATTGGCAGCGGTTCGTGTGACTCATAAAGAGAACCGACTATATCGGTAGCTCGTCCGGAACGCTCGTAACATGCTCGCAACATTACTTCCTGATTGCCGAATGCACGCAATAGATCCAGCCCTTGTTGACGAGATTCGGGCTTTGCCGCCATTCCCAACGCTATACGGGTGAAAGTAGAGGGCGTCTCCACAGCGATAACGGCGGTGAGCACCAGCAGGTGCCCAATATGTTTCACATGATGAGCATTAAAGTAGGTTCGCCCCTCGGCCTGACCGGCAACGACGGCTCCGCCCTTCATCAGACTTAACAGCGACAAAAGGGGAGCGAGCCCCAACAGACCTACCCCGAAGAAAATTATGCCGACAAGGGATACATGCGTCAGTGGCAAAAACATAAGTGAATATAAAATTGCCACCCCTACCGCCATGCCGTTGCAGAAAAGCATGAAGGCATAATGAGGGCTCAGGTCGTAACGCAGACTCCACCATGCAAGCAAGTTGGTAAAGGGAACCAGGGCGAACAACAGGGTGTGCCAGTTCGTGGGCAGCGGATCGAAGTAATGCCGTGCGCAAAAATGCCCGTTGGCTTCAGCTAAAAGTGCTGTCGCGGGAAGCAAAACACCCCACCAAAGGAGCATTCCGTCTACAAATCGACCAGGCTTCTTCCGCTCGGTTCGAGGATTCGGTCCGGAGCCCTGCAGGTTTAAGTAACCCAAGTCTCTATTTCCAAACACGTTTCTTCCTCGCTGTATTCCTTTAGTAGCAGCTCGATTTTGGCTCAGCGTTTCCACCGTTCATTAGGGGAGTTACACGGTCCGCCTACATTCTTATGCCCGGTAGGAGTGCCCATAGCCATTCTAGGGGCCCAATCCGTGGTCGGCTACCGCCGTTGCCCCGGGGCGTGGAGCGAGAAAGCCGGGGGGTTGCCCCACTCTTTTCAGGTGTAACGTTCGGGGATTTCCCCCTGTTGAAACTTAATAAAACAGAATTTCTCGATGCCATGAACTTCTCGGGCATTAACTGCATTTAAGCACTCGTAACGCTCCCCTTGTCATAATGTTCCGATTCCATTATGGTGGCGCTCTGAGTTCTCTGCGACGCGAGGTAATTAGCATGCCGGCTAGGTTTACAGGCAATCATGAAAAAGCTGCGACGAATCGTGAATCTGCGTTCGACCGCAAACTTCAACAGTTTCGTATAACCGGCGAGATTAATACTTCAAGTCTCAAGCAGAATGAAGTAAAACGAAAGCTCACTGATGATTACGACTATCACTCGATGGATTCCAAATCAATCGGCGACCACAGGATTAGTGAGCTTGAGCGAATGGCTTTTACCGATCCGCTCACCTGTATTTTTAATCAACGCACTATGATGAACAAGCTTCGTGCACAGGTGAAAAGAGCTCACCGCTATCATCAGTCGCTTGGTGTGATGATGATAGAAATAGATGAATTTGAACGCATTTCTGGTGAGTCTGCCACGTTTGCGATGGAAAATCTCATCCGCAACGTATCCGGTATGTTGACCAAGAATATTCGGGAAGTTGACTTTATCGGCAGAATTGAAGGCGGCAAGTTTATGCTTGTGTGTCCCGAAACGTCCGTAGGCCAAATATGTGTAATGGCCGAGCGTCTGCGCAATTTGTTTGCCGGCTCCCGTCTTTCCTCGCTTGGTTACAACATTTCTCTGACTGTGAGCATTGGCGTTTCGTCATTCCCTCAGACTGGTGAAAATGCAGCTGATGTGTTCTCTGCTGCTGAAGAAGCGTTGTCCATGGCGCAAGAGAAAGGCGGAAACTTCACGTCTGAGCCAATGAGCAATAAGTTTGCTGCCTCAGCCTTGCTTTCTTCGTTCTCGCCAACCTCTGAGTTCGACTCATTCTCCAACGCTGAGGATTTTTCGCCCATCACCGACGAGAAGGAAGAGAAGGCACTGCTGGCCGCTATGGATGAAATTTCCAAAGACGTAAATGAACTCAAGATACCTGCGATACCACAGCCTGTGTTGCGACCGGCAGTAACTGCGATTCCGGTTCCCGAAGTAAAAGTGTAGATGTTTTGCTGCGGGCAACAGACTAGACCAGAAAATAAGTAGACAAAAGAGAAGCGCCGGAGATAGTCACCGGCGCCTTCTTTCTTTGCGGTGTGCAGTTGGTGCAAATCCCTGATCTGGAGAGACAGGAAATCCGTTCCATCGCTCCACTATCCCCTCATTTCGGTGAGATTGCCTGATTCATACCGGCGCAGGCCGATTGAAAATACCGTGGCGCCGACAGTCAGAATAAAACTCGCTCCAACAAGGCAGAGCGCAGCATCTGTCAGGGAGAGCGTCCTCAATGCTTCCACCGGTAAATAGCCCACGAATGCCGCGGGAATCAGGGTGTAGAGCACCAGCTTTACCACGCCGTCGAATAGTCCGGGGGGATAAGTACTGAAGGAGACCAGAGCAAATCGCAATTGCTCCGACAGAACCTCGGCATTTCCCACAAAGAAGCCGAGACTTCCTGACAGAATGCTGAAACCCACGAATGTAACGGCTACGGTCAGCAGCAAAAAGAGAAAGAGCGTGAAATGATACAGGTCCGGATGGATTAGCACCAAATATGCCACTATGCCAAAGAAGGCATCGCCCCAAGACGTCACATGGGTCTTACCCAAAAGCAGGTGTGGAAGGAGAGCACGGGGATAGCACATCCACGAGTCGAGCCCCCCTCGACTGATTATGCCGGCCAGCGAAATGGCATTGCCGAAAAAACCGTGCGCCAGTCCAAACCCGCCTGCCACCACCGCCCACAGAGTGATCACGTCGTTTATTTTCCATTCGTTCAATACCGGGAAGCGCTGAAAAAATAGAATCCAGAACGCTAACCAACAACAGTCGTTGATGATCATCGCTATAACCTGCGACCAGAATGCCGCTCTGTACTCATATTCGGAGCTGAGGTTTAGTCGCACGTATGCTCCGAGCAACCAGATATAGTTCAATAATTTCTTTGTCATTTCAGCCTCCATTTGAGAATACGCGTCGTAACGCCAGATGCCACATCATTGCTATGATCAGTGATAACCCTGCAGCACAACAACACTGTCTGGAAATTAGTCCCAACATTTCGTGCAGATCCGGTTTGAGAAAAATATGCGCCGGACCATAAACCACATTGGGAAAAGGCAGCACTTTCACGATCTGCTGTAGCCATTCCGGAAAGAGTTCAAGTGGCAGAAGCATGCCTCCGAGCATCATAGACATTCGTGAGTAGATCAGATACACACCAGTGGTGTCTTCCAGCCAGAATGCTGCCAGCCCGACCATGAAACAACTAAGAAAATCGATCACGAATGCCAACGGGAGAGCCACGGCCAGAGCGAGCAGTCCGTAGAATGAAACATGCAACGGGCCCACAAGCAAGAATGTCACGATGCTTCCGGCGATGAAATTGAGAGCGAATCGGATGGTGCGTTCTCCCAGGTTAGCGCTCATGATTGCAACCGGGTAGCATAATGGTCTCACCAGTTTTCCCGTAATTGCTCCGGTTCTCACATCTTCATCTACTTGCGCGCTAACCCTTGGGGCAGAGAGCATGATTGCTTCAGTTATGGTGAGGTACCAGAGCATCTCCTGAAGCGTTAATCCTGCAAGGCGATCTGTTCCACAAGCTGTATAAACGGCCTGCCAGAGCCTCAAGAATATATATAGAATTACAGTCATGAAGAGGATCCGGCTGTAGACTTCCGCCAGGTATACCAGGTTCGACCGTGCCGCAAGCAGTCCGATGAACCAGTACTTTCTCAAGAATCTCATTGTTATGTCCTTTCAAGATAGTGCCAAAGGTGCAGGTGCAGCGTGTGCCCCCGGCCCGCTGCTGCGTCTGCCCATATGGAATAGTGTTGCGCGCCGCCTCATCGGTTGCGCTTGTTCAGCTGGATTTGCAACTCATTGAAGCTGTCGAAGGTTCGCAGTCCGGGGAAATCAGAAGTCGATTTGTAATCGACTTCCGATTTCATGAAAACCGAGTTAGATGATCAGCTTCGCTAAGTGACAGGATCCTTGTGCAAGAAAAGGAACTGCGCAGCCATCCGGGCTTAACTAGCGACCACGCAAGGAGCCGCCTGTCCATAGATATGCGCAATTACTTCTTCCAGCGGAGGGGCTTCAATACTCACATCTGCCACCGGAGCAAATTGCAACACCTCGTTGATTACATCAGGGATGCGGATTACTCGGGTATCCACTTCAAATGTTCTGGAATATTCTTCCGCTTTGAGAAGTTTAACCCCCGGTAGATACTTGTCTATCGGCCTTTCATGGAATACGACACTGATGATCTTTGAGCTCAAGTAATCTCGCCTCATGTTCAATACGGAATCATCAAGAACGATTCTTCCATGATTGACTACGACCACTCGCTCAGCGACGGCCTCAATGTCTCCGGCATCGTGACTTGTAAGAAATACTGTCACACCTTCGTTGCGGTTCCATTCACGAATTAAATCCCTGAGTTCTTGACGAGCCACCACGTCTAATCCGATGGTAGGTTCGTCCAGAAAGATCAGCCGAGGTCCATGCAGCAAGCTCGCGGCTATTTCCGCACGCATTCGTTGACCGAGAGAAAGCTTTCGTACTGGAGTCTTCAAAAAAGACTCCAGCTTGAATCGCTCTACCAGCATATCTCTGCGTGCCCGGAACTCACTTTTCGACAGATCATAAATGCGAGCAAGCAGCTCGAATGTATCGTCTGGCGGCAGGTGATACCAAAGCTGTGAGCGCTGTCCGAAAACTACCCCGATTTCTCTGGCGAGCTGGCTCCTTCGGGACCAGGGCTCAAGTCCTAAAACTTGAACGGAACCCGATGTCGGGCGCAGTATGCCCGTGAGTATTTTAATTGTTGTAGATTTGCCGGCGCCGTTGGGACCGATGAACGCCACAGATTGACCTGCGGGAACATTGAGGCTGATTCCGTTGACGGCTTCAACCAGTTTCTTAGTTCGGTTAAAAGCCTTGCCGGTACACAGTTCAAATGTTTTTCGAAGCTCTTTCACTTCTACAGCGTTCATATCTAATTCTCCTAATTTTCGGCAAAAAAAAATGCCCCCCTTGTGCGAAATGATAGGGGAGGCGTGCCGTTTGCGGTTCGTTTCAGTTCAACACTTCACGGAGCACCCCGACCTCTGCCAATGTACAGAGGGAAGGTTACGGCTGTCATGTGTTGTTCTAATCGCATACTTACATTTTGCACGGTAAAGTAGCAGTGTCAACCAAATGTTGAGGAAATGATTAAAGACCCGGGAAAAACCTCATTCCCAAAAGTGAGATTCAGCTTTATTATGATTACCTAGTTCACTGTAATTCTTTCGGAATCTGAGCAAACGATGACCGGTAGAAGCGTTTTTGGTTCTTTCTTGACCCTGGTATTTACGGGGGCGATCAGCTGCAGCTTCCTGCCTGCATTGGCCGAAAATCCAAAGATAACAGAGACTTACAAAGTTACGGGGAGCCTGATGCGCTCCCCCATTAATGTCGACGCCCAACCTGGTGACACGTTTGGTGAGTCGAACTCATATTCTTGTGATGAATCAGTATTCAACGACAGTCGGGCAAACTCGCTTCTCGACTCAGCAGACTACGACGAACTGGTGCGCAAGTGCAACACGGTGCTAGGTGACGATCAAACCTCCGCATGGGCCAGGTTTTATCGCGGCTGTGCCTATTATCATCAAGATGAGTTCCGGCTGGCAATTCGAGATTTCAAACAGACCTCCTCTGATGTTTTTTACGGTAGAACTTCGCACATCTGGCTTGGCTCGTGCTACGAACGTGTCCGAAAATATCAGAGCGCCATAGCCCACTACAGCGAAGCTATCAAAGCTGGCGACAATGATCCCGGGTTGCTGGTTTCGAGGGGGTGCATCGTCGGACTTACAGGGAAGTGGCAAGAAGCAATCGAAGATTTCAATACTGCTATTGAACTTCAACCTGAAAGCGGATGGGCGCTCTTTAATCGTGGTTATGCCCATGCAAAGTTGAACAATTTTGAGGAAGCTCTTCAAGATCTTACTGCCTCTATCGAACTTGATCCGGCACTGTCGAACGCATACAACTACCGTGGTTACATTTATGAACAACGAAAGGATCTCGACAGTGCCATAGCTGATTTGAGCAAAGCGATCGAGTTGAATTCGGACTATGCTGCTGCATACATGAACCGTGGCTGTGCCTATTACTTGAAAAACGAATGCGAAAAAGCAGACAAAGATTTTCGCAAAGCCCGCGAACTCGACTCGCATCTTCGTGAGCATCGCCCCGTTCTCTAACTGCCTGACGAAATATTCAGCGGGATGGAATTCGTTCAGAATTTCCGAAGCAAAATTGTCATATTCACCAGTCCAAATTTGGGCATTAAATTGGCGACCAAAGAGAGCTTGCTCAATTAGAAGGTTAAGGGGATAGAATGTATATCCACCTATAATTGCGATCTTCAGAGCCAGCCCCTGTCGCGAGGTTCGAAGCGCAAACCTATTGCCCTGCGCCTGATGGTTGAGAGGAATTGTAATTCCTCAAAAGATTCCGCGTGCAAAGTTCGTTCTCTAAGCACATCCCGGAACGAATCGCTTTTAATCGAAAGCAATCGTCTTAACAAGTCATCGTCTGCATTGATCATCAGGGTCAACATTATGGCGGAATGTATTCCACACTTGCTATCCTTGCGCGATGAGTTGACGCCTTGGTCTGCCGACCAACAGACGTTGGTGCCCAAGTATTTTCTTAGTTGGTGACCAGATCACTGGTCTGGAGAATTGAGTTGTGATACTGACCGACTGATTTTCCCTGCCCCTTTTACGGTCTCAACTTCAGCGCCCTGGTCTTGTGATTGCCTGGTACCCCCCGGTTCTTGTCCTGATGCTTTCTCCGGCGGCGCAAACGAGATTTCTTCTTTCTTGAACCATTTTTCCAGCGTCGCTTTCAACAGATCGATACTTACCGGCTTGGCCAGATAATCGTCCATACCAGATTCGATCGCTTTTTCCCGGTCGCCTTTCATGGCTCCAGCGGTCATTGCGATGATTGCATGCGCGGGAGATCGACTTGCTTTTTCAGCTTCTCGAATTGTTCTTGTTGCGTCATAGCCTGTCATATCAGGCAAGTTTATGTCCATAAGAATTATGTGAAACTTGCCGGTAGCAGCAGCGGTGATGGCTTCGTTTCCCGTCATTACGGCTTCACAATGAGCGCCCAACGAATTTAGTTGATGGAGCGCAAGTTGCTGCAATACTTCGCTGTCTTCTACAATGAGTATTTTGTTCATTGCCGATAGTAGCGGAATTGTATCAGGCGAGACTTTGTCGTATTCGGATTCTTGGTTCTCAGTGTTTGCTGTTCTCCGTTTGCTGAATGGAATGCGAAACCAGAAAGTTGACCCAACCCTCTTTTCGCTTGAGAAACCTATCTCTCCTCCCATCAGATCAACAAACCGCTTGCTAATTGCCAGTCCCAGGCCAGTGCCACCATGCTTCCTCGTAGTGGAGCTGTCGATCTGCGAGAAGGGCAAGAACAAATAGCGCTGTTCATTGGTAGAAATTCCAATACCAGAATCCTCCACAGCGAAGAGAATAGTCGCGGTATGGTCATTGCTGAACTCGGCGCGCGCAGAAACTCGTACGAAGCCTTCTTTCGTAAACTTGAGGGCATTGCCAATCAGATTCAAGAGTACCTGGCGAATTCGAGCGGCATCGCCGAAAACGAACTGCGGAATGTGGGTGTCGAGCGTTAGTTCCAATGCCAGATGTTTAGTAGCCGCAGCTGAGGCTAAAAGCTTTGTGCAATCTTGTACGACATAAGAGACATTGAATGCCTCATGCTCAAGAATTATCTTGCCCGCTTCGATTCGGGAAAGATCTAGAATGTCGTTTACCACGCCGAGCAAGGCTTCGCCAGACTCGTGAATTGTTTGAATCATAGACACCAGTTGCGCATCTCTCTCCATCGATAACAGTAGCTCACTCATTCCCAGAATGCCACTGAGCGGTGTTCTCAGTTCATGACTAATGTTTGCGACAAAGGCCGATTTGAGGTTGGAGGCTTCCAGTGCCTGATCTCTTGCTGTTTGCAGAGCCGCATTTGTCTCTGCCAATTCGTAAACTCGTTGCTTCAATTCGTGATTTACTTCTTCCAGTCTGGCACTGCTCTGCTTCGCTTCGGTAATATCTCGAACGATGCTAGAAGCACCAATTACTGTTCCGTCCAGACCAATAATTGGCGATACGGTGAGCGAAATGGACAGTCGCATTCCGGACATCGTAACGCGCTCTGTCTCTATGTGTTGCACTCTTTCACCGTTCTTGATACCAACTTGAATTCTATCTATTTCGGAATGTAGTTCTGAAGGCGAGAGCACGGATAGATGCTTCCC
>JAKFUT010000211.1 GCA_021732565.1 Candidatus Obscuribacterales bacterium | reverse complement strand
AGGTTAATGCAAAATACTTCGTCAAGCCGAGGCACCGTTAACGGACAGCGAGGAGAAGCCCACAATTAGTGCTTCGTGATGCCAAGCAGCAAATGGCCCAATTTCGCGCGAATCGTTGCCATGCCTCATTAAGTTCAAAATGCTGTTCCACGCTTAGCTCTTCACGTTTCCAGCGACCTACTTGCTCGCCATACAGAAGCACCTTTTTGAATTGATCGCCACAAGCTTTTTTGATCCGCGCAATAAGTGCATCGTCAAACACCTCCAACCGTTCCGTAATGTTGTGATGCTGTCTCTCAGTCAGGGCAACACCCTGGTCAATGTGTGCCGCTACATCCGGAAGTCTCGAAAGAGGCAGCCAGCTGACAGTTGCTCCTTTCTCTTGTAGTTTTTTGTTCTTCAACTGACCACCACGATTATTCATCATCGTCCGCTCCGTCAAAATCTTCTGCACCCTCTTCCTCATCCGGATCCGGGCACAGCTTTTGCAATTCATCAAGCAGGTCTGTTATCTTCTCAACTAGATCTCTACAGTTAGAAAATTTATGCGAGAGTTCTTCTACAAGCTCCCAGACTGCCTCCTCGCCCCCTGGCGGTGCGTCTTCATCGCATAAGTACATGAGCATTTCATGCAGTCTGAAAAAATCGGTGCGCGGCCCGCCTGGTTCTTCAATCTCTCCACGCAGCTCGTCGAGATCACTGACCGCATCCATTATCCGTCTTGTGTCGAAGTCTTCTTGCAACTTGTTCAGTGCTTCTTTATCGACGATTCCGACTGCAGTTTTTATGGCGGTCATGATGGAATGATTCTCCTTGGGCGTTCGGCTGCGAACACTTGTCCCTGGCTGACGCTTCAGCGTAGCTATTATCAGAAGGGAATTATCAAAGGCGCCGCCACCGCTGATGGCTCGGTGAGAGCGAAGCTGTCACTACCGGAAAAGTCAAGAGAACCATTAAACCGGTAACTATAAGCCGAATGGATTGAAATGATTTCTTCGCGCATGGTGTCGCGCGGGCCTTCTTTCTTATTCATTGATTTGCCCGGTAAGCAAAGAGAAGCAATTGTAATGAGCCGAAGGTAAGCATGCCAACGAATTGTTTCTTACTTTTCAAGTTCGGCGCCGCATTTTTTGGGGAAAATCCCCGCTAAGCTATTTGACAAGTCGGTTTTGGGGAAGTTCGTCCCGCTAAGGTGCTTGGTATGATCTGGTAAGGCCCCGAAACCGATAACTTGGAAGCCTTTGCGGCTTCGCTTTGCACCTGGTGACAGCTTCGCTATACCGAGCCATCTACAGCATGAACCCTTCCTGCCTCAGCCGCTCTTGCAACCGACGATTTATCTCTTTGTCTTGCGCGAGCTCGTTAGGCTCCATGTCAATCAGGTAGCCGAGCACGTTGTAATAAAAATCCAGACTGCAAGCTCCGATCTTCAGAACCCGGACGTACACGTCCTCAGGCTCAAGCTTGCACAACTGGAAATCGCTGTGAATACCAGCCCGCTCAAGCAGCCGGCGAGAGAACCGATCAAGCTCATTACCAGGAAATCCGGACACACTTCACTCTCTACCCTTCGTCCGGATGATCGGCTCAGGCCTGCTCGTCAGCCGGTTCTCGTGCATAAATTCAACCCGCATCCCCCATCCCTCATATGTCTCGATCATGTCTAAGAATTCTTTACCCGTGAGCAACTTATCGTCAATCCTGATAGCAAGCTTACCAAGCCCATTCTCGCCACCACCGTTGCTATTCCAATCTACCACGCAGCGCAGAACATCTCCGGCGGGAGTCCACTGCTGGCACATCTTACTCCACTTCAGCTGTGGCTCTCCATCTGCGATTTCAATCGGTCGCTCAGTCGCGATATCTTCCAAAAGCGTGTCGATGTAGGCATTAAACCTCTTCAGAATCTGCCTTCCGCTCAGTGAGTCAAACTCAGAACGCTTCAGGCACAAGATGCCCTCAGATACGCTCTCTCGATGGCCAAGCATCACCTGGTCTTCCCGACAATCAACCAGCAAATCGTCTAACTTTCGCGCCTTCTTATATGTAATCACGATCAGGAAAGTTCTCCCAAAAGAAACTCGAGTCCTACTTCGGCATGTACATGTCCACTATTTTGTCAATCGTCGCCTTGTTGCCAGAGCCGAATTTCGCCCTCAGCCTAACAAAATTCCTATGGTACTTTACCGCCGTTTGTTTAAATTCCCCACTCTTGCTGGTCAGTGTGACCAGATGCATATTTATTGCATATCTGCCGCGAATCTCTTTGAGATTTTCAACAATTGCACTTCCAAAATTTCCTGAACTGTTTGCCAAAGAACGCTTTTCGTCGCACACTTAACCAGTACAAACAACCCGCTAGAAGCTCACCGATATTGAGCTTCGCCCATGACGTTTTCAAACTTGCAACCGCAATCGGACCCGCCTTTATGGGGACCGCTGCAGCTGCGCACTAAAAAAAGGAAGACTAGAAATGAATCATGATTTTATTGAAGCAGCTATACAGCTCGCCGTAGCAACGCTTTCAGGTATCATCGCAATCGAGATAACCACTTTCATCAACAACGCGCGTGAGAAGAATTCGAAAAAAACCAAATAGAAAATCCGGAAAGATGTTGACCCCCGAATTTCCAAGAGGCTAAGCTAGCAGGGCTCCACCCGGCTGTTAGAGGTGGCTGTCAAGCGCTGCTCGCCCTTGGGAAACCATCGGGTAGATCCTTGATAGACAATGCGCTTAAAGCATCGTGCTTGCTACCATATTCAATCTTCGTTCCCCGTCAGCGATCGCCTTTGCTTCGTTTTCGGCAGCCCAATCACGGAAGTCGGACTTCACTCGTCGCATGCCTTTCGCGCTACTCTTGCGTCTCTGTTCGTTATAACATTCGGAGCAACCAGTCGTGAGCCTATCTCTGCGAGAACTCACTACACGAGTTACGCGTGCCATCCATTCATGGCCAACTGAACATTGCCACCAAACTTTCTGATTAGTAGTGTATGTCACGTCGAATGGCGTAAGAGCCTCATTCAGTGTTGGATGCCATTGTTGCGCCACCAGTGGATAAACGGTTGCCAGACAGTTGTCTATGGCAACTCGTCTAAAGGCACAATATGGGCATCCTAGTCCTTTTGATGTACGATCATAAACACTAGCCTCCCAAATGTGTTGCTCCTGTTTTTTGCACTGCCACCACACTTGCTGCTTTGAACCAATGCTTAACTCACTGACTTCAAGTTTGCCATTTTTTACCTGATGCAATTCGGTTGCGATCTTCGGAAACCGCGTAGTAAGCCTGTTGTGATCGCCGAGGTACTTATGCGACTGCCTGCAGTGCGGACAGCATTGTCCCGCTTTGGTTCGTGTAAAAGGTTTTGCTTCCCATTCGTGCTCAGGATTTATTTTGCACTGCCACCATACTTTTTTTCGATGCTCGGGCAAAACGTTTTCGGGAGAAACTCCCTCGTTCTTTGATTTATGCCACTCTAGAACTAACTCGGGAAAACAGGATGCAAGGCTGTTGCTATCGCACACGCGCTGATGTGAGCAGTAGGGGCATCCACGCTCCCGCTTCACTCTCTCACAAACATTCGCTTCCCACGCGTGCCCGGCCTCACATTGCCACCACACCTCACGACTTGAAGAACCCATGGTGAGGTCTGCAGGAGTCAGATGCCCATTGAGTGTTGGGTGCCACTGTTTTGCCAGCTCAGGAGCTCCTGTTGCAAGACAGTTGTCCGCTGAAGCGTATAGTCCTTGGCAGTATGGGCATCCACTTACAGAGGAACCTCTTCGTATTGCTCTTACAACATGGCTGACTGCAGCCGTCCACTCATGTCCTGCAGTGATACATTTCCACCAGGCAAAGGTATTGGACCCCGGCATTACATCGCTTGGCGTGAGTTTTCCGTTCTTTGTGGGATGCCATAACTTCGCGACTTCAGAATAGTTTGTTTTCAGGCAGTTCTGAAGTGTAGTGCGCTGCCCGGCACAGTAGGGACAACCATGCCCGCGTGCTCTATTATGAATCTTGCTCTCCCACGTATGGTTATTCTTCTTGCAAGTCCACCAGACTTTCGTTCTCGATCCGCAGCCCACATCGGACGGACGTACGTCACCATTCTTCGTCGCGTGCCATTCTTCGGCTAATTCTGGAAAACGAACTGCCAGTATATTGTCTGGTCGAGGTTTCGTTGGCATAACTGGTTCCTTCGAGGCAGTTCCAAAAATCCAATGCACACGTTTGAAAGATTGATCAGTAGCTGTGTTTGCCTTGGGCGAGAATCCTTTCAGCACTTGAAAATTGTCCGCCGGCCATGGAACCGGCGATGAAATAAGTACACGAGTGTATATCGGAACGATATTGTACCAGGAGCCAATAGTCCAACTTCTAAGTTTTGGTAGGTTTTATGGGGCTTATCGCGGCTTTGTACATCAGCAAAGAGGCAATAGCATTTGACAGCGGGGCCCCTGGCGTGTGCTACGGGGCAGCCGCTGCAGCAGGGTGGTCGCCGCCAACTTTGAGGCAAGAAAAACATCGAACCCGGCGCCCCTCCTGGCTGCCCGGGCGGTTAGCCTAGCACGCGCCACCCGCTGTCAAATGCAATTGAAATGGCAACGGTGAGCATCAAGGCAACCATCGGCATTGTGTCTCAAAGTAAGCGACACCCGCGGGTGAAGTCAGCTTGCGCCGCGCTCGTTTATGGGTGGAATAGTCGGGGACCTCGAAATCAATCTCCTTAACCACCAGGAGCAACCTTGCAATTGATTTCGGGTCCCCGACTATTCGAAGACAGGGAGCGCGGCGCAAGCCGCCTTCCCCCAATCTACAGGAACTCCATCATGAACAAACTCGAAAAACTGATCAATGCAGCAAACGAAAAGGTAGCCAGGACTCAGGCCGTCTTCGAAAAGGAGCAGAAAATTCTCCATGCACTTGATCGCGATGATGATCTCTATAATAATCGGAGTGAAAGCTGTCTCGATGCAGAATGCGAATTCAGGCAGGCACGCTCGATTCGCGACTGGATACTGAAAGTAATAGCAGAATAAAAGCAGGAAAAAACGTGCAGGAAATATACTTCCATTCCCTGCACGTTCGTTCTCCGACTGTTTAGATTGAAGCAAATTGTGCAGGGGAGGAAGTTCTACTTAGGACTGCTGGTTGTAATCTCTTGCAATTTCCGCCCAATCCAATTCCGCGAAAAGTGCATCATAGTGAGGTTTCATACGAATGCAAACTAAGCAATCCTTGTCCGCTTTCGTTAAATTACACACTCGCTCATGCACCAGGGTGATGATCGGATCAACAGTAATGAAGGGCGCGCGGTCCCCCGGTTGAAAGATATGATCCGATCCGCAGTACTTCTCAGCTGTTTTGATCAGTTTGTTCAAATCGGCAACGTTCCTGATTCCCTTCTTGTTCGCCATTTATTTTCTCCTGGACTGTCGTCCATTTCCTGAAAACAAAAGAAGCAGATTGTGCAGGGATGACCCTGCACAATCGTATTTAGGGAATGGTGATTGTTTAATTTACCTGTGATTCCTCCCCTTGTTCGTTGAAAAAGTCTCTGTGACTGCGACGGACCCGCTCCATCCATTCAGCAGATTCCTGCGGACGATTTTCAGCTGCAGCAATCGTTGCCATACCTCGATAAGCAAGGCAATTTGTCTCTTCCTTTACGATTGAGGCTGTGCGCATATCGGAAGGTCGGGCCTCGATCTCTTCTGCGAACATGCGATCGTTCAGGCTAAACGCTTTATTGAACGCGGCTGTCGCTTCCTTGTACTTGTGAGCCCAAACCAGAGCGTTTCCATAATTGAGATAGAGAGAGAATCGCTCAGAGAGAGGCTTCTGAACTAAATCGGCTAAGCATGCACTCTTGCCGTACCAGTCGGCAGATGCTTCGTAGCTTTTGGCTTGAAACTCCTTGTCACCGTAGCCGCGCATTTGCTCCAGGCTAAATACGTGGGCAACAACCGGTAACAGGCATAGCGCCAATCCGAGTATCACAAGTGCGATTTTGTAATTTCTCATTCTGCAATTACCTCCATAAAGTCCTGTGATTGGTTACTTGCAAGAGGAACGAACCGGCCTTAGTCCGGTGAGAGCGCTCTGGCTCGATGCTTTTGTGGAAGCATCTGAAACCTCCTTTCTTTGAGCTTTGAAAGCGCTCAAATTTCAGACGGTTTATTTGCGAAAAATAGCCAACTAAAGGAAAAGAAAAATAGAGCATGACCTGGCTGAAAGTCGCTTGTTTATCAGGTTCTCTGGCGAAATTGAGGGCTTGGCGAATCGAATAGATCAGGGAAAATACTGAACATCTTTTCTTTAGACAAATTAGTCGGTTGATTTCAAGACTTTTTCAGACCATTGCCGTAGAAGCGGACCAGTCAGGGCGACCCTGCAAAATGATCCATGGACAGCAAGGCACCACGGTTGGTGTTTCGTCGAAAAGAAGACATCAACTGAAATTGCTGTCGGCAGGATCGTCAAAAATCACGATTTTGCCGGGCAATCCGATTATTCAATTGCGGCAAGGGGCGGAAGTCAATCATTCAAATGCAAGACCGTGTAAGGCTTTTGACCTTCCGCCCTTCGGCAGTTTGCTTCGGTGGAAAGCCCGGCAACGCAGCCGGAATCCAAGGGGCAAATCAATATGCTTTCACTGGAGCTGACAGACAACTCTAAAACGGGACCTGCTTTTAGTCTTATGCGCAGCCTGAGCTGTATCAATCGGACACCGGCATGCACTGCGGCCTGTTACGGAAATTCGGTTCGTTATCAAAGTTCGGGACAACGAACCAAACGTGAGCGTAACTATAAAACATGCCAATACTTGATCAAAGAGGGAGGTCCGGAATTGCTGGCGGAGAATCTTGTTATACTGATTGATAGAGCACGACCTTCCGAATACCTTATCGGGATTGACTTTCAGCCAGCTCGCCCCTGGACGTTAAGGCTGCATGATGTGGGGGACTTTTTTTCTATTTCTTATGTGCAGGCCTGGCGACTTGCTGCAAAAAAGAGACCACTATGCAATTTGTGGTTTTACACGCGGAGCTTTCTTGACGAGCAGATGCTGTCGGAGCTGACTGGGCTTGCCTCACTGGAAAATGTGAGAGGCTGGCTGAGCGTAGACACTGATAATTTTGGTGCAGGAATAAAAGCATATGCGTGCGCACCTACAGTATGGAATCTTGCAATCCTGCAAGAGGAACCGGAGACCATGGCGAATATGCTACCTGCCTTGAGCTTATTAGAGGGAGCTGTCAGCTTCCCTCGGCATCGGTCTGGTCGGCACGTTGAACCTATGTACCTGGATGGAGTAACGGTCTGTCCGAAGGTCATTGGTGAGTTAACGATGGACCGCCAATCAAGGCTGGCGCCTTGCCAGGTCTGTCAGTTTTGTCTGCCGATACGCTAACGAACTTATCCCGAGGAAAGCTTAGAGTTGGATGGTCAACCGGGCTGATCGCTAGCCCGGTTAGTCGGTGGCATGCTATGCCGCCGTGCTGCCTCAGGGATTCTTCGCCTTCATCCAACGCACTTCGCAACTACTTGTATAATTCCACAAGGAGAAACATCATGCATTTGTACGACACGATCAAAGGCGAGAAAGCCAGGACGTTCTGCGAGTCAACACTCAAGATGGATCCGGCAGATTGGGACCTGGATGCTGTAAATAGAATCGAGATCTACGGTACTGACCTTAGTGATCCGGGAGAGGATTACTGTGAATTCAGAGTCTTTAACTGTCACGAGAAGGTCGTTTGCGTCAAACGCGAAATGGGCTATTGAATAAGCGCAATTGAATAAGTAAACCTGAGATCACACTAACCGGGCTGATCGCTAGCCCGGTTAGTCGATGGCACGCATTTCAGTCCTTATACGCTGGTATTTTGCTCGCAGCCTGTCAAACATTCATCACCCTGGCACGAGCTCTAATCTTATGACCGGTGCGACTTTATGCAATACCGAGTCCCCGCCATCTCCAACGCGGCTTTCCCAGGACTTCAAAAAGATATTTTTCTCCGCTTCTGTAGGCTTTCTATTCCATGTCACTGTGAGGTTGCCTCGGGAGTCTTCAAGGCTGACTACTTTCACGAAAACAAGCTTATTGTTCTGAGCATCGGCTAGTGCGGCCGCATAGCCAAGTACACGGTTCAGCCTCTCAATCCGCCCATCTTTGTCTTTCTCTGTGGTTGATATCAGCTCGATGTGATCTCCCGATTCAAACTCATCATCCATTGTTATTGGCTCCTCATAAACTCATCACGCATGCTCCCGCAATTTTGCCGAAACGCGCCTGCCGTCTGATTATCTCGAATGCGAGCGAACCGGTAAAGCCGTCCAATGGCATATCGATTACAGATACAGAAAGGGCTGTCCTGACGTGGGATTCATAATATAAAAGCTCAGTACTAACCGCGCAACTATTCGGGAAGGGTTACGTTTCCGAGATCGCGCTTTCCATGAACCACTCGCACTATCTCCAGCTCGCTCTCACTTAGCAGTCTGTACAAAATGATGTAATCACCTTCTGTAATGCTTCGATAGCCGGGCCTGATTGCATCACGCTTTCGGCCCATTCGCGGTTGCTCGATCAATGCCAGCCATCGCTTTTCCAGGCGTTGGCGGTGTTTATCGGCAGCATCTATGTTGTCCTGGGCGATATACCTGTAAATTTCTCCAAGATCAGTCTTGCTGGTTTCGGTGAAGCGGATGCGGATCACTACTTCTGCCTTTCGATGATCTCTCGGCGTATAGAGTCAAGATGCTGGTTTAGCTCTTCTAACGAAACGACTCTGCCTTCTGCCGAAGCTTTTTCGCCTTCATCCAAGGCTCGGCGAAGCCATTGTAGCTTCATAGCATCGACGAGCTGTTCTTGTGCCTCAGGCGTGAGATCTTCAACCAGTTTCAGAACCTGGTCAAAGGTAGTTTGTTCTTCTGGTTTGCGCTGAGCCATTGCCCTATCCCCTCTATTCCTTACCTAGTATAAGGCACCACCATAGTGAAGCTACGATTGCCCAAACCGGTGTGACATCTGACCAATCTGTCAGCACCTTCTGACTTTGACACCTTCTTACTGCTCAAGATAATAATAATAATAAGCAATAATAGTAATAATGATAATAATAATTATCCGAGTAATAATAATAAACTGATAATCGTGGTAGTATTGTCGAAGGGAAGCGGAGGGAAGGAAGTGGCAAGACGGGCTGTTATCGAACGGGAAGAGGTATTTTCGGCGGCGAGGAGCCTGGTTGCGGAGGGAAAAGAGGTAACAGCGCTGACGCTGCTTAATATGCTGAAGGGAGGAAGCCTCACGACCATCTACAAGCATTTGGCAGATTGGAATGAGCAGCAAACGAGCAAGGATGCGAGCATCGCGCCGACGGAAATACCAGAGGCGGTGCAGAGCGCGATATTAAATACGTGGCGTGTCGCCACGCAGGAAGCCGGCCGCCATATAACTGCAGTGAAAGAAAAGGCAGCCGAGGAAGTTAAGGCGGCTCAGAAGCAGTTCGAAGATGCATTGGAAGTGATCAAGAAGCTGGAAACAGACACAGAGGAAGACGCTTCGCGGATAGAGAAACTGGAGGCTCAAGTAGCGGAGCTGGAGACCGCACTGAACAGCGCCGGTAATGATAATGCGGCTTTAAAGGCTACGACGGATCAGATGAGGCACCAGGTGCAGGCGCAGCAAGCAGAGCTTGAGAGATTGCACAAAGACATAGATGCGGATCGGACAATTCATCGCGAGGAAGTAGCGAGGTTGAATGCCGATCATGCAGCGGCACAGGAAAGAGCAAACACGCAGGCACAAGAAATGCGTGAACAACTAGCCGGGCATCAACAAAGAAGTAGTCAGTTGGAACGGGAACGAGATGACGCTCAAGTGAGAACGCGTGAGATAGAGAAACGGTTAGCGGATGAATTTGACCGATTGAAGGGCGTCGAACAACAAAGAGACCAGGCATATGTTGTCCGTGAAGAAGCGATAAAAGAGGCCGCCGAATTGCGAGGTAAGGCTGACGCGATGAAGACGCAGATCAGCGAGATGGTGAGCAAACTTGCAGAGGGCGGGTCGAAAAAGGAAAAAGCCTGATCAAAACAAGCAAGTGGTCAGCAAAGTGTAAGCCTGCCCGGACGTGCATCTTTAATCAGGATCTTGCGCCGCGTTCGAGTGTGTGTGATGGCACAGGCGGGGACCTCAAAATCAATCATTTATCCAGCAGGAAAGCCGATCCATTGATTTTGGGTCCGCCGCCTGTACGGAAGATTCAGGCGAACGCAGCGCAAGCTGACGTTCTCCTGTCTTTCATAAGGAGAAAAAACATGACTAAGAAAATACTGCTGGGCGTTCCTCCCCGGCTACTGGAGCAAGTGGATTTGCTGGCGCAGTATCGATCGCAGACAAGATCGGAGCTGATACGAGAAGCGCTAAGAGCGCATCTGGAGAAGGCTGGTTGCGGAGGACCGCTGCCGGCATTGCAGCTTGTGCCATTTGTCGCCAAGAACTAATCGAGAACAACTCAAACGCAGAAGGGATAGGCAGAAAGCCTATCCCTTCCGGCTTTTTAAGGAGTAAAGAATATGACTGAAAGCAAAAAGTTCTACCTGAAAGACTACCTTGGACCAGTAAATAAGAGGGCATACGAGCTGTTGCCCGGTGACCTGGAGGCTGCTGTAAGAAGGGGATTCGAGGTCAGCCTGGTGGATGTGGCGGGCTTCATTCGCGTGTTCGGATTCCCTGACGAGAAGTTGGGTGAATACAAGTGGTCCGATTCACAACGCTGGTATCAATCGGCTGATGATGCCATAAGAGGCACACGCGGACGGCGAACCATCACATGCGGGAGGCTGAAAAATGCTGCTCGATAAGAAGACTACAGAACAGATTCCCCCGCTCTATTCCAGGGAGCATGAACATGATCCGGAGGCTGTAATCAGTCTAGTCGACACAGTTTCCGGCTGGCGCTGGTACATACTTGAGTTCGATGGCAAGGACACTTGCTTTGGTTTGGTGAAAGGCCAAGAAACGGAATTGGGGTACTTCAGTCTGGTTGAAATTGAAGGGCTAAATAGCAGGTTTGAACGCATCGTGCGCGATGCCGCGTATGCGCCCACGAGACTCTCACTACTGATGGAGGCAAGAACATGAGAAGTGGAACAAGTACGCGGAGCTTGAAAAAGCACCTCCAATACAAGATACCGCAGATCAGGCTTGCACTAATCAAAGAGTCTGGCCGAGGGCCATTTGCGCGGATACAAACACCTGAAGATCTGGGCGAGTACCTGGAACCCATGAAGATGCTGCCAGATGAACAGTTTGTCTCACTGCATTTAGATGTGCATCTCCAAATAATCGGGTTCCAGGTGGTATCACATGGAACGATCAGTTCGAGCCTGGTACATCCTAGAGAGGTATTTAAAGCAGCTTTGCTGAGTAATGCCCATTCGTTAGTGGTGGCACATAACCATCCCTCAGGCTCACGGTATGCCAGTGAGGACGACTGGAACACAACGAAGCAGCTAATAGAGGCTGGAGAAATAATCGGGGTGAAACTGCTGGACCATCTGATAGTTACAGATAGCGGCATCATTAGCCTGAGACAAGAAAGACCAGCGGTCTTTGAGAAGTAAGCAGGAGAAACAGTAAGTAAGCAATGCGGGCAGGGTAATTCCTGCCTGTTTTGCCGCTCCCGGTCGCCAGGCTGCCCTCAAACGCCGGGCGGCTGATGTTGGAAGAGGGAGTAGTTGAGGCTTCTTTGGCTCCCTTGAGGGAGCTTGATCGGCAGCAGTGGCGGCCCGCCCTTAGGGCAGCAGCTGCCCGGACCCCGGTCCGGTGCCTCGTCGAGCTGCGCGAACAGACGCCACTGCCCCGGACCGCAAAGGCGAGGAACGGAGGCCCCGCTACAAAACCAGCGGCGGCAATTGGGCGCCCCCGCGCCCACGCCACTGCCCCGAACCGCAATCAGGCAGTGGCAGTGTTACCGCTACGTGAACCACCTCTAATTTGACGGTATCGCCGATCCCCGTGGAGGGGAAGCCATAAGGACCCCAACCGCTCCGGAGGAGCTTCATCCAATGAATCAAGTTAACATCATCGGCAATATTGGCGTCGAACCCGAAACCCGCGCCTTCGGCTCCGGCAAGCGCGTCATGCGATTTTCAATCGCGGTGAACAGCTACAACAAGGAACGGTCGGCGACCTGGATTCCTTGCGAAATCTGGGACGCCGGCGCCGACCGCATGTTGAAGTGTGCAGAACGGGCCAAGCTCGGCGGGAGGCGCATACAGATTACCGGCAGCCTGGCGCTAAGCGAGTACACGCGAGTGGTTGGCGGCACGGAGATGAAACAGCGAAAGCTGTACGTCAAGGTGCAGTCGTTCAACCTGCTCTCTTACGCCGACACCGCGGCAGATGCCGAGCCGGAGCCGATGGTGGCGGAAGAAGCCGAAGCGGTGAGCGAGCCGGAGCCGAGCGAAGTAAGTGAGCCGGCAGTGGCTGGTCGCCGCCGCAAGGCATAATTTGAAGGCAGGAGCATCGAGTCCCCTTGAAAGGGACTCGATGCTCCGCTGTTGTAGCTTAGCTGCGGCAGTTCAGGCGAGCGCCGTTGGCGCCCGCCTGTCAGGCATCTTCGATTCCTGCGGAATCTCGATGCAACAGCCGATGCACTGCTGGCACGGCCAGAACATGCACGCAACAAACAGCTAACAACAGCAGGAGCATCGAGTCCCTTTTCAAGGGAACTCGATGCTCCTGCCTTCAAATTACAAACCTTGCGCCAGCGACAGCCACTGCCGGCTCACTTACTTCGTCGGCAAACCCGGACTCGCTCGTCGCTTCGACTTCTTCCGCCACCAAACGGCTCGAGCTCGGCGTGCCGAGGTGTCGCCGTAAGAGAGCAGCTTGCCCGCCAGCAGCTTGACGAAGCAGCTTTCGCTGTTTCACTCGATGCCGCCAACCACTCGCGTGTACTCGTTTAGCGCGGCTGCCGGTAATCTGTATGCGCCGCGCCGAGTTTGGCCCGTTCTGCACACTTCAACATGCGGTCGCGCCGGCGGCCAGATTTCGCAAGGAACCCGGGTCGCCGCCGTCCTTGTTGGTAGAGCTGTTCACCGCGATTGAAAATCGCATGGCGAGCTTGCGGGAGCCGAAGGCGCGGGTTTCGGATTCAACGACAATATTGCCGATGATGTTAACTTGATTCATTGGAAGAAGCACCTCCGGAGCGGATGAGGTCCTTATGGCATCACCCTCACGGAGATCGGCGATACCGTCAAATTAGAGCTAGTCCACGTAGCGGTAACACTGCCACCAAACGGACAGCGGTCCGGGGCAGTGGCGTGGGCGCGGGGGCGCCCAATTGCCGCCGCTGGTTTAGTAGCGGAACCTCCGGATCAAAGCAAAGCGGTCCGGGGCAGTGGCGTCTATTCGCGCAACTCGCCGAGGCACCGCACCGAGGTCCGAGGGCAGCAGCTGCCCTAAGGGCGGGGGGT
>JAKFUT010000419.1 GCA_021732565.1 Candidatus Obscuribacterales bacterium | reverse complement strand
CACGCCATCTGAATTGTCAGTCGGCTTGCGGAATCTGGCTGATTTTTTCGGACGCATCTTGCTCGAAAACACTTCGTGCCTCACTCAGCGGATTCTCTCCAGGAGAGACCCTGAGTGGAATCGCCATTGCGGTGCTTGTCAGTGGTGCGACCTCAGTAATTTCGAGAGTCAGGTCCTTAAACTCCAGAAGGCATTTTCCTTTGAAGGAGTTGTATGAAAGGACCTCCCACCACGGACGACTCGCCAGCAAAATCCGCAACGAGTCGATCTTGCTTTGCTGAGAATTAGAATTCAGTGAAAGGTAATCGGCAAACATAAAGGAACGCCATGTGTTTGTTGCAGCGATGGATTGTGGTGCCAGGGGGGCAAACTCCTTGAATTGTGCACCGTTGCGGTTGAGCGTTTCGATTAGGCCGATTGATGCCGCGCCAGACCGATCAGACCGGCTTCGATTCCGCACCTGCCCGGAAACTTGAATTCGCAAGAAATCGGATGGAATCTCGCGCAGGCGTTTATCATTCAGTTCGAGGCATTTGACGCCATTCGCTGAGGATAAGCCAATTTCCGAATCCGGAAAAGAGAACCGCAATGGTGACATGTTCTTTCTCGATGGCGAATCCGGTACCGCTACTAGAAATGTCCTCGGTCGAACATTGGCGTTTCCGCCATCTGTTTCACTTGATTTTGATGCCTGTACTGCGCTGGTGGCGGAGGTTTCTACGCCCACTTCGCGGGTGCGCATTTCGCCAGGGTGATCGGAGAAAAATCCCTTGCTCCAGGAAAATGCTGTTAGCGACAACGATTCGTTTTGTTCTGTATTCACACAGTCAGCCATCACTTTGATCTGCTGTGAGTCCGAGAGCGCAAAGACATTGTTTTGCGGCTTAAGAAAATCTGCCGGTATAGGCAAGCATGACCACTGGTTTATGTCTTCGACGGGCTTCTTTGCCGAGTAAGCGAATGCAGCAAGGTACGTCAGGTTTTCCCTGGATTGTGGCATCAATGACCAAAGTGGTGCCCATGTTCCATTCACCCTGCGCTCATTTAGGAGAACTGAAAAACTCTTGCTGGATATCACGCCACCTGGATGGTCCACAACGAGAAACCAACGGAACGGTGCGCTGGGCACCGCGAGCGATGCCTCATCGCTCAAATGTAATCGTTGAACGTACTCCTCAGGCATCCATTTGACATCGCTGAGGGAGCCAGTCTCAAGTCGAATGTTCTTGCCGGCCACGTCCGCGCCACGCACCACACCGGCCACGGAGCCGGCGTCCTCGCTGGATGAGGTAAGGCAGCACATTGTTATTGCCGCAAAGACTATGGCGACAGGCAGCTTCAAAAACTTTGCCGGGGCGAAGTTTCGCGAACCCAGAATTAAACTCGCCGCCAGTGTCGAAGTGATTCCGACTGAGTACAAAAGATTGAAGATTGAAGGATCGACGACATTCCGCAGGGAACAAATCGTTATGGGGTCTAGTACCAGAACGGCTCCCGCCGAGGCGGCAGGGAAAATTAGTAAAGCTGTGAGACAGGCCGGGGCATTTCGCACTTTTCCGATAAGGCAACTATGCAGAGCCCATCCAGCAAGCAGCAGGATCACAGGCATGCCTGCCACGAAGTATCTATTCATCGTGATGAATAATGCGTTAACCAGGTGATAAACAATCAGGGCTCCGCCAATGGTGGCAAACAATGCCAACTTGCGGTCGTGTTTATTTACGGACTCTTTCGCTAGGCACAAGAAGCCGAATAACGCAGCGATCAGCAAGAACTGATGCCAGAATCTTTGCGCTAGCCAGGGTACGCCGAGACAAGGTACTTGGAAGTCATTCCATGGCGCTGCCGCAAGACGTCCCGGCTTTCGAAGCATCAAGTTAAGGAAGTCTCCGGGCGCCCTGGTCGCTTCTGAAATAACTTCGTGAACTACTTGTGGAATGGTTTGCTTGAATTGCTCCGGATGATTAACAAACGCAGACGGTAGCACGTCCCACCCATCGTTTGATAAGTTACAGCCAGTCGACAGATTGTAGGCACCATAGCGATCTACAGTAATTGAAGCTTTGCCAGTGAGAATCTGTTTGCATGTTGCCCAAGGTGTCAGTATCAATGTAGCACCGAATACGGTGCCAGCAACTAAAACCACCATGTAGGAGAATAGTTTGTTCTTTGGGGATGAGCGGTGCGTCCCATTTTCCGGTTCGCCAGTGAGAAGTCTATTTTGTTCCACCTGGCAAACTGCGCGGCCTGTGTCCGCGAATGATCCAGACGAAGATAGTGACCGTGGCAATTGCGGCGCGAAGCTGTCAGACACTTGGTCCGCACGGGAGAGAGCCTTGGTGCTGCTGAAGGACCGAGTATCGCTCGATGTTGACTGTGACTGAGATTCTCGGGAAGCGGACGAAGGATCAACACCATCGTGTGCTAGGGGGCGAAAACGGATTATTAGAACAGGAATTACCAACGCCAATACCAGCGGCAGCAGCAATAGTGGCGGCCGCGCCATCATGATGATTGCGCTACTTAGTCCAATAATTATTCCGTTGCTGAGGAAAAGGAGTAACATCGATATCGATGTTACTCGTGGCATCGCCCTTTGCCAGGGATCGCCCGGCGCGACTCCGGATCCTTCAATACCGCGATTGTGTGGCTCTGGTGAGAATTCGTTCCAGACGCGATGAACAGCCAGATAAATCAAGAACAGGGCTAAAGTACACAGTGTAACAGCTGGCACTTCCGACAATAATCGTCCTGAGTTTACCAGAAATCCGGAATAGGTCGCAGCCAAGAGTGCACTGATTCGAGCCAACCCGTTTCCTGATAATTTTCTGCCCCATAGCCACAAAATTGGTGCGACGAGAGAGCTGGTCGCACACATAATGAAGGCTGAAACATTCCAGTTTGCGTAGGTTGCACTCTTCCCTGCAATCCCGTGTCCCAAGGCCACAATCAGCGGCAGCACCGGGCCCGTCTTGCAAACATCCGCCACTGGTGCCAACATTGTGGCCAGCGATAATCGGGCAGTTTCCGGGCATCCCGCAGCAAAGTAGTGAACTACGGCGGTTACAATCGAATCACTTTTGAATATTTGAAGCAACCCGTCTGCAATCCACAGGTATCCGCTTGAATCGAATAGCAAAGTCAGTTGTGGGGATCCACTCCAGAACGTTTGTGCGCAGCTCAGCAGGAGTGCGGTCAGGAAGAATGCCATGCACTCAACAGCTGGAAGCAGTGCTGACCGGTGCGTGTAAGCATTGCCCAAATGTATCCTATGCACGGGTTTTCGCTGTTTCTGGATTGCCGAACTAAACGCCGGGTCTGACTCCGCACGAGATGCCGCTGGATAGTTGGCGTACGGCTGGCTCATTGAAGTATCCCCTTTCGGCCCAGCGCAAGAGAGCTGATTGTAGTTTTCTCCGCTAATACCTTGAAGAATCGCATACCACCGGCGCCGTTCATATGTACAGAATCGGCAAAATACTCTTTTCCGAAGAGTCCCGGAGTATTTAAGTCGATCACTGTGGCGTTGTAGGTAGTGGCAAGTCTTTCGATGCGTTGTTTGTAGCTATCGTAAAATCCCGCCGGCATCAGCTGTACATTTTCTTCAGTCAGCGGCATGTTAACAAGGCAGACCGCCGTTCCATGCTCTTTGCAAAAACGTAGCATTCGTTCAAGGTATGAGAGCTGCATTTCAAACAACTTTGGTTTGAACGCTCGATAGCGCATTCTATATTCATTCAGATTGTCGATGAATTTGTGCTCTTCCCTCTTGAAGGGCATTATTAGCAAATCGTTTGGACCCTGATCCTCAGGAAGCTCAAGCAGCGCCAACTTCCGCAACGGAAACGGCGTATGCACTTCATCCAGGTTCTTGAATGCTGTCAGGCTCTTGAGGATTCCTTTCATATACTTGTTTTGCAGGTACACAAAATCAAGCCTGTGATCATAAATAGAGCTTACCCTGGCGAATCCATACTCAAGTTGCTCCCAGAAACTAGTTCGTGACTGCCAGGCGACATCAGTTAGTCCGCCCAGTCGGGTCATGTAGCGAAAAGTCTCGGTGCTGGCCGGGCTTGTTAGCGTGTTGTCCATGAAGTCGCGTGGGGCGATACCGTATATGATGGCTTTGGGTTGTCCGGGGCCATGCAAAAGTGTTGAAGTCAATGCATAGGCATCCGACGCCATTTGTCCACCCAGCGCAAAGGCGAAGGTATTGAATTCTCTGCCAGTCTGCCGGGTCAGCAGGTCTTCGAAAATGCGACTTCGATGGTGAAAGGCTACGTTCTGTGGCTGGTTGAGATACGTTGCATCGCCACCGTGTAGAGCCGCCATCATGAGTGATGAACCCAGCAACACTACATCAGGCTTGTTCGCTGCAGTACGAAAATCACGAACAGCCCACCAAACCCAGCTACGGTTTGGCGAGTTGAAATGATCAATCGGCCAATAGGCAACACTGAACCGAATGAAACAATCGAGCACCAGCAGGGCCAGCACCGCCCACAGTGCATAACTGTGAGAGAACGTTTTGAAAATCGGTGCCAGTTTTCCTCTCATTACACCTGCCTAGAATTGAAAATAAATGAAACGAGGGGATTTGTCGGGGGAAAATGTTATGACGATAAACATGAGTGCAAAGCACCATGCGGCTTTGAATGGTTTGGGAATGCGGGCGATCGTGCCGTTCTTGTCTAAGTAGCCCATAAGCACGTGTCCTGCTGCAAGCAACGGTAGCAGTAGATAAATGGATGGATAGATGAGGGGATAATTGATGGAGGGAAGATTCATTACCAGCGCGGTTGATGGTTTTGCCATTGTGTCGATGAATAGCATCTTTCTCAGGATTGCAAAACATGATTCAGTCGTTTCTGCGCGAAAGAAAACCCATCCGATACAGACTACATGAAAGGTAAAGAGCATTGATGCTACTGTAGCTATCTTTGATTTCATCAAAGAGGATAAGAGAGGAATCGCGTCTTTGCATCGCTGAAATTCCTTATGTACAATCAGCATCGCGCCGTGAAATGCTCCCCAGAGCAGGTAATGCATCGATGCTCCGTGCCACAAGCCACCGAGGGTCATTGTAAGAAACAAGTTGCGGTAATTCAACCATCGGTGGCAGCGCGATCCGCCCAGAGGGATGAAAAGATAATCGCGAAGCCAGGTGGAGAGAGAGATGTGCCATCGGTGCCAGAACTCTGCAATGCTGGCAGCGAGGTAGGGCAAGTTAAAGTTGATTGGCACCTTGTATCCGAACAGCTTGGCCGAGCCCCGCGCGATATCGGTATAACCGGAAAAATCGAAGTAAATCTGGAACGCAAATGCGTATGTGAACAACCAGAGATCAAGACCTGTGAACAGGTTCGGATTAGCAAAGCCGCCTTGCACAAAAAAGGCGAGGTTGTCGGCGATCATGACCTTCTTGAATAATCCCGTCAAAATCAGTGACATGCCTTCGTCAAGACAGTCGATGGAGAATTTCGGTTGTGTGAGAAACTGAGGAACAAAGTCCTGATAGCGTTTGATCGGTCCGGCGATTTGCGTCGGGAAGAAGCTGGCGAACAATGAAAATCCGGTGAACGATTTAACAGGCTCGCCGCCGCGGTAAACATCCACTACATAATGGATGAATTCAAAAACGAAAAATGAGATTCCGAGTGGAAGCACAATCTCGAATGGAATTGCCGGAACATTAATGCCTGTGGGCTTCAGTGCCGCAGCCAACGACTCATCGAAGAAGTATGCGTATTTGAAATATGCCAGGGTGGCGAGATTTGCCACCACTGACAATATTAACCATGTCTTCTTTCGAGATTGAGTTTTAGCTGAAGCAATTAACAGTCCCGCGAAATAGTTCAGGAGTGTCAGCCCGATGATCAGCAGCAGGTATATGGGACGCCAGCTCATGTAGAAGACATAACTGGCAATCAGGAGCAGCGGAACGCGAAAGCGTTGCGGGCACGTCCAGAACAGCAGCACCACCAGGGGAAGAAAAATCGCGTATTTTATCGAATTGAAAAGCATGACACTCGACTTCGAAAGATCGCGTGAAACCAAAGAAACTGTGATTCTTCGGGTTTTCAGCAGGTCTTGTCAATGATAACGACGAGGGGCCCGCACGTCTACCAAATGTGCTTGTAAGGAAATTAATGTTCTGTCGTTGTTAGGAGGCGCTCGACTAGCGCACTTCGAAACAAGATTAGTCGGGCCAAAGTATGTTGTTGCTCAAGTAAGCGATTTCTAGGAGGGAGGGGCTGTTTCCCCGTTGGTTGGAGCGCCTTGTTTATTCGTATCGGGTTCCTGGTCGGAAGATGGGTCCTGTGTCGGTGCGGGGAAACTGTTCGGGGCGGAATTGGAGTGCGTCCTGGTTTCTTTTTTCCTGCGCACTTTTTCAAGGGTGTGCTGATCGCTGTTTTCCAGTAGTCCCATGTCTTCAAGCTGGTAGTACACCGAGCGATGGGCTGCGAGCAAGTCTTTCTGCGGGAGCTTAATCATGTCTTCGAGGCTCACAATTGTGTCGGGGAAGCTCAACTCACCTTTCCAGACGATCATGAAACCCTGCTCTCCGCCATAGTAGATTCGGGAGCACGCAGATAAAATAATCAAAATTAGCACAAGGACTATTTCAGATGAGTGCGACTTCAGTGCTTGCATGCCAATACTCGGTTGAGCCCATTTCAATTATGAGCTAGCGGCGGGAAAAAATAAATCAGTCTTCAGGCTACAGGTCCTTTTGATCTGGTCCGTTCAGCGAACGGATTGCGGCATCCGCTGTTCTGCTGTAGAGCCGTAAACCGTGTGGCTACAAAAGAAACACAAGTTCCATGGTCTGCTTGAACGGACACTGATCGCCGTAATTGAGTGTGCCAATCAGTGCTGAATCTCTTCAGGAAAATACTTGGAGAACACTTCGATTGGTAAGCGGCGCAGAACCTGGATCGGCTCTGAGCAAAAAAATCGATGTCACGCAAAAGCGACGTCGCTAACACGCTGATGGAGGTTTTGGTCGAAGCTGGCAGCGCGCCTTTGTCCAATAGTGAGGAACCGCGAGCATAGTGCAACAAGCGTTGTCGGCTTGGTGGACAAAGTACGCTCGCTATTTTGCGGTACCCATGATTGCTCACAGCGTCCGGTATCACACATAACCCGATTCTTTTTTGCCATAGTCGCCCTGGTCTATCGTTGGATAGCGAGTTCATGAATATAATCCGGAGAAGTTGCAGCTTCAAGCGTTTCCAGGGTCGAACAACCGGCGACTCAGTCACCCACTGAAGAAAGCCAGAGCACTATTGAGACAATAATTCCCGTTCAACAGTTAAGCGGGGCCCTAAACGACCCGCACGCCGTTGCTGCTGAACAGGAAGAATGTCTCAAGAAGGGATCATTTGCGAACAGTTGGGGTCGGCGTGAAACGGCGGGCTAGTGTGGACGAACCAACCAACAACAGCCCGATGTCTGCGAAACTGAACAGACTGCTGGAAGGGTGGCGGCAAGTCGGCCACCGCCGCCCATAATCGCAGCGGTGGCTTGTTAATCCAGATGTGAAACGTTGACGGCTCAGGAAATCGGCCAGATGCGTGCATGGGGAGCATATTCCCCGTCTTGAGGCAGGATCATTCCGTGTCCGCCGCCACCACCTGGCTTGGGCTCGGGTGCATCAACTTTGTAGTTAAAAATGGCGTAAATGCCTATCGCCATAACCAACCAGAAAATGGTGATGAACGTTTTGAACCACGCGTCTAATTGTTTATTGTGCATTTTGAGCCGCTCTTACAGTAGTAGCAAAATCCAGCTCGACTGTCTTTACGAGCTTTCCATAATATCTTAAACCAGCTGACAGCCACCTGGTGTTTGCCTCCATGCCCCTGCAATAAACTTCACGTGAAGTTGAAGACCGAACACGCGCATGTGATGGCAACCTGCCCGATTTAAGCTCATCCTTTACTCTATTTTAAGCTAAGCTGTGCGCAGATGGCAGTTTTTCATCAGCTATCAGCTTAGACTGCTCACCAGGAGCTTGAGCCGCTTGGTTTTGGAGGACGAGGAATGGCCACAATGCTTGCAGGCAACAACCGGCCGGAATCCCTTCGACCGGCTATGGAGCAGATTCCGGATAAGCCCTCTGACGCAATCTGTAACCGGTCTGACTGGCTTCGATCGTTCAAACGTTTTAGAGTCGCTGCTTTGATTGGGATGATGTTGCTCTGCGCGATTAACCCTTCACTGATGGTTCTTGCGAAGCCGAGCACTCCTCTGAAATCAGCTTCAACTAGGGTTCAGAAAAATTCTGCAAACGTGCAGAAGAAAGCACCATCTCCCGTCGTCGGGAAGGCGACCTTGGCCACGCCTGCCAAAGCTGCCCCCCGCGCTAGTAAAGGGGAGTATGCTTTGGGCACGCCAGAGTTTCTCTGGAGGGTTTCCAATGAAATAGGCACTGTGTACCTGATTGGTACCTTGCATATGGTGAAGGGGGATTTTTTCCCTTTGCCGCGCGAAATGGAAAAGGCTTTTGAACATTCTCAATATCTTGTGCTTGAAATCGATTTGACAAAGACAGACCCCGCCAGGCTGCAGAAACTGTTGACGGAGAAGGGCAAGTATGAAGTCGGGTCAGGCGATACCCTGACGAAACACATTTCCGAAGAGACGCAAAAGGCCCTGGCGGCTTATTTATCGAAACTCGGCTTATCGATAACAATTTTCGACGGACAGAAACCATGGCTGGTGGCATTGCTTGTTGCAAAAATGGAACTGCAGAAATTAGGATTTCAGCCAGAACTTGGAATCGATCAGCATTTCCTGCAGTTGGCTCGGGCGAGGGAGAAAAAAGTGATAGGGTTGGAAACCGAAGACTTCCAACTAGGTTTGTTGGCCGGATTTGAAGATGATTTACAGGACGAGATGCTGCGCCTTAATCTTCTGGAGGTAAAGGATCTGAAGACGATTGCCGACGAAATGATGCAAAAGTGGCGAGCTGGAGACGTGTCAGGCATGGATGGCATCCTTACAAAAGATGTGAAGAAGTATCCGGAACTCCTGCCCGTACAAGAGAAGATGCTCTACGAGCGGAATGTGGATATGGAAGCGAAAATCGAAAAGATGGTTCAGAGCGGCGACACCTACTTTATCGCTGTTGGATCGGGCCATATGGTCGGTGACAGGGGTATCATCGCATTGCTGACCAAAAACGGATTCAAGGTTGAACAGATCAAAGCCGGAATGTCATTGCCGATTCCATCAAAACACACTGCAGCAATAAAGCCGGAGAGTAAGCCGTCGGGCTCGGAGGAAGCCCCTGCGCCAGAGCGAGGTAAAGAGCCTACGCTGGTCTCTCCATAACGTAGATTATCGCCGATCAGTTGACGAACCATTCTTCCTGAAACTTTGATGGAACGAGTTTCTTGCGTGTCTGCTGAGTCACCCTGCGCGACCGTGGCAGCCATCATAGGAGGAACGCCTGACCAGGAGTTGCGGAATCTAGCAAATTTGGGCATTAGCCTTTAATGATGGCATGACAGGGCACAATCTAAGTATAGAGACCGACCACACCTGGTGAGTACTGGAATACACGGATCCGGTAATGGAGCATTCCGCTGATAGAGAGCAACTCAGTCCTCTGCCCAAGGTGCCGGGATTATATTTGATTGAAGAGATTGCCATCGGTGGCGCATCCATTGTTTACAGAGCCTTCGACGAGATCTTAAACAGACCCGTTGCTTTGAAAATGCTGTACGGAGAGCTGGACACGGCAGCGGTCACTAGATTCAAGCAAGAGGCGAGAATGCTGGCTTCGTTGCACCATCCCAACATCGTCCAGATCTATCAATATGGTATCGCTGAAGATCGCCGACCATATCTGGTCATGGAATTGGTCAATGGAACATCGCTGGCTCATCGTCTTGAGAGCGGGCCACTGACCTTGCAGGAGTTCTCCACTGTGTTTCCTCAGGTGCTCAAGGCTTTGGAGGCGGCCCATTTTCACAACTTGATTCATGGAGATGTGAACCCTGCCAATATTGTTCTTTGTCAAAGCCAAACTGTCATCAGCGCAAAGCTTGTAGATTTTGGCATAGGCCAGGCTATCGAGGCGGAAGGAAAGGTGGCAGACCGCCGTAAATTGTGCGGCACGCCGTTATACATGAGCCCTGAGCAAATTGCGGGACAGACCTGTGATGCTCGCGCAGATCTGTATTCCCTGGCCTGTGTAATGTACGAAACTCTCATCGGCGTTCCTCCATTCGATGGGGAAAATTCGATGGAAATTATGTACAAGCACGGAAACTCTTCTCGTCCGGTGAGTTCCAGTCTGACCAAAGTGGGTGTCCCTGTGAAATTGGCAGCGGTCATCACGCGAGCTTTGTCGATAAATCCTTCAGATCGGTTCCAGAGCGCGGCTGAGCTTGCCGCCGCAATCAAGAGGGGGATTTCGGCGGATGAATTTCACGAGCCTGAAATTAAACAGCGGTCCGAGAGGTTTATTGTCGTTGTCCCGATTATTGCACTTGTTGCCGTTGTTTTATGCATGGTGGTCTTCCACATTAAGTTTGATCGTGATCTTGCCGATCAACGAGCGGAACTGACTGCGCTGCCGAAGAATGCGGTGTTTCATCATCAGTCTCTGGAAGAGATTCACGACGCGGCGTACTTGGCGATTTGTAAGAACGACTACAACCGTTGTCTGACAAATTGCGCGCGCGTGCTTGAGACCCGGTCGCCGGTTCGCAAGCTCAGGATCGACGCGTTAATTTGGCAGGAGCACTGTTATGAAGGTCTTGGAGCGCAGGCGAAAAGGGAGTCGGACAAGATAAATTATCGCAAAGTAGCGCTGGAGAGTGCGGTGAAAACAATTTCTGAAATTCTGTCGTTCACCACATTGGAGTGCGACGATCAGTTGATTCCAATTGTGCGTGCATACCTTGAGATGATCAACACTAACGGGTTTGACTCGGTGAAAACCGCCTATCAACAGCTTCTTACATTGGCCGGACATTCTATTCATGAGATAGGCTTACGTAGAGCATGGGCCTCTACGCTTGTGGATCTTGATCGCTTTCAAGAGGGCAGAGTAGAATTAGCCTACTTGCTTGATTATGACTGCGAATTCCTCGGTCCGCACAATGTCACCACCGTGCGCGATTTAATGTATTTGCATAATCTTGAATTGAGAGCCCGAAACATGGTTGAACAAGGCAAATTACTTCGCCAGCTGAGAGCGATTTTGGAGGGGGAGGAATGTCCTCTAGTCAATTCTGATCGGACCACCGTCGCGGCCGATCTTGGCCAGGCGCTGATTGGTGCGCATCACACCAAGGAAGCTGAGTCACTGCTTGCCATGCAGTTGAGTGCCCACGTTCAAGATCATCGCGGTGACAATCCGCGCCAATTGGCTGAGCTGCAATACGCTCTTTCTCTGGTATATCGGGCGCAGCGGAATATCGCGGAGGAGGCGAAGCATCTTGAGTTCGCATACAAATTGAGCGACACGCCGAGGGACCTATGGAAGAAGAGATTGAGCGAATTGCCGTCGGGCCTGAAAGACGCGGACGTGCGGACTGGTGCGGTAACTGAGGTCCGGCATGATAAATGATGTTTGGTGTTGGAAGATGTGTCGCTAATGCAATTATGAAACCAGATGACAGCCAGCGCCAATCGGAGCCTTATTGGGAGTCGAAGGCGATCCTTAACTAATTACCGCGAGCGTCTCGCGTGAGCACTTTTAAGTAAGTATCGAGATCGACGTTGCCTCCACTTACCACGCAGACAACCTTCTTTCCAACGAACAGATCCGGTTTGGTTAGTACGGCGGCTAACGTCAACGCTCCTGTCGGTTCAACCTTCAAATGTGCAAGATTGAAGTACAGTCTAAGCGCCTCTTCGATTCGATCTTCCGGCACCTCAACGATGTCTGTCAATCCGTCTTTCAGCACTTCCCAGTTGTGTTTGCCGAGGCTAACTGTTCGTGCACCGTCAGCAATCGTTTGCGGCTCGTCATCAAGCTTCACCACGTATCCAGCGCGTAATGATTGCGCAGCATCATTAGCCATTAGCGGTTCGGCGCCGATAACGTGAATGTCGTGGCGATTGGACTTTCTCAGGCCGGTTATCACACCGGAGCTCAGGCCTCCACCACCGACGGGAACCACCACTATATCGAAAGGACGATTGAGTTCCGCGAGTTCTCTTCCCAGAGAAGCGTTGCCTTCAATAACTAGCGGATCATCATATGCGCTGCAAACTCTGCATCCGGGATTCTCAAGCGCAATTTCCGCCAGTCGTTCAGCTCGCGATTTCTTGCTTGTATCTACCAGATCTACTCTTGCTCCGTAGCTTTTGGTGGCATCGATCTTTACTTTTGCTGAGTTCGCAGGCATTACGACGATTGCTTGCTTACCGAGCATTGCTGCAGCACAGGCAAAGGCTTGACCGAAGTTTCCGGAGGAAGCCGTAATAAGAGTGGTTTCTGGTACATTTGCGACGAGATTATAGGCTGCGCGAAACTTGAAGCTGCCCGTGATCTGAAATGTCTCGGTGGCAATAATGATTTCGGCGCCTGTTAACTGAGATAACTTGTCGGACTGAATAATTGTGGTTGGCCGAACTGTTTCACGAACAGATCGGATATCTGCACAGGTAGACGATTCCATGGCCACTCCTTTGTGTCAAATACTCTTGATGCTGCCAAGCAATTTACGAGCAGTCTCTAAGTTAAACGACTTTGTCTCACTCCAACCATAAATCAAGGTTAGTTGTTTCTTTTCCTTTTCAAGAATGCAGCCGATCATGCCGGAATGTTCGTCGCCTTCCCGATCGGAAGATCTGCCTGTTACATATTCCATTGTTTTGCCGGCCACCAGTTCCTCGCCGTCTTTATCAACTTGAAAGGAGTCGGTAAAACCAGGGACACCATGTTCAGCCATCTGATGGACGAGTTCCTTCGCATCCTTTGTGCCAGTGTCAGTGGGACCAATCGAGCCGAGCATGAAAATGGTCTTATCAGGTTCGTGGACAATTGTTACCATATGGTTGTTAAAGGCCTCGGCTGCCATTTTGTAGGTGAAGCCTTGGGGCAACCGGGGGATATCTGCCACTGAATGCATCACAGTTGCAATATAGGCTGGTTCAGTTGCATGCTTGGCTAAAGTGGCTCCGAAATTGATTACGGAACTTACTGCTACTATTCCGCCGAAGAAGGCAAGAATCATGACAGCGATAAGACCTTTCGCCCACACGGGTAGCCTTGGCGCCGGTGTACCGGAAATCTCGCTTGAATTTGCCATGAAACGCTCTCCACCGGATACTGCAATCTTACATGGAACCGGTAAAAATTGTGATTCGGTTTCGGATCGGCCCGCTAGTCGAACACAGAACCGTTAGCAGGACGCGACCTCGTTTATCCCCTCCGAGCTTGCAGAATACACTGGCTATGTATTCCAACCTTATATAGATTTACGGTCTTGGAACTTGGCCGTGTCCGCTGTCAACTAGCGGAGGTACACGTCTACATAGTCAGCTAATTCTTTGTCTCCCG
>JAKFUT010000347.1 GCA_021732565.1 Candidatus Obscuribacterales bacterium | reverse complement strand
CAAAGCAGGACTCAGACTTCGAGCACGCTCCCAAATCACTTTAAAATCGGCAAATGCATCAGTCAGCAGCGACACTGTGGAATAGGCGAACAGATTGTTCTCATCATCTTCGTCTGGATTTGTTGTGTCTAGTTGAACTTTGGCGGCATTTTGTCTGGCAAGAGCGGGCACCTGGCTCCGTGCGTTGGACGTATCATCTGGTATGACAGTTTTTTCAACCCCATGGTCGCTTTCCACGACCAACTGGGAAGCACCACCGTGGGCCGATCCAGGAATTCCAGGCATTCCATCCAAAGCAATATCAACACCGCCTGCATCGTCAACAGTTACAGCTACCGCAACAACATCAACACCGCCTGCACCGTCAACCGTCACAGCTGCTGCAACAACATCAACACCGCCTGCATCGTCAACCGTCACAGCTGCTGCAACATCAACACCGCCTGCATCGTCAACAGTTACAGCTACCGCAACAACATCAACACCGCCTGCACCGTCAACCGTCACAGCTGCCGCAACAAAATCAACACCGCCTGCATCGTCAACCGTCACAGCTACCGCAACAACATCAACACCGACTGCATCGTCAGCCGTTACAGCCGCCCCAACAAAATCAACACCGACTGCATCGTCAGCCGTTACAGCCGCTGCAACAAAATCAACACCGACTGCATCGTCAGCCGTCACAGCTACCCCAACAATATCAACACCGACTGCATCGTCAGCCGTTACAGCCGCTGCAACAAAATCAACACCGACTGCAGCGTCATCCGTTCTAGCTGCCGCAACAACATCAACACCGCCTGCAGCGTCAACCGTCATAGCCGCCCCAACAATATCAACACCGGCAAAGGGCAGCCCATCCACTACAATGGAACCAGCAGCTACCGGGGCTTCAACCATTTCAGCCACTGGAACAGCATTATTACAGGCAGACTGCTCGGGAGCCGCCAACACCTCGTCGCCATCTTCCTGTTGATCGGCAATTTTCGCCTGGTCCGGCACGACGCCATCGGGACGCACCAACACCTCCTCGCAATCTTCCCTTTGAGTGGTCATTTTGGTGACTCCACTTCGATAGTCTCTTTGGGTCGCAGTATAATCACCTCATTACTATCCTCGTTGCCCTCAGCACTACCGGTAGTGACTCTTACACCATCACTTACAAGCTTGCCTAGCTCTAACGTCTGCGGTTCGTCGGGAGCCTGCAGTACGGTCGCATCGATACAAGCAGGTTTGAGCGCCTCTACCGGACCTGCCTTACCGTATATAATGTCTTCCAGGTCGCCGGTTATATCCGGTCTCTTTCCCTGATCGATAAAATTGCGTACTTCGATGAATGACTGCGGCCGATCCTTTTGATCAAATGCTGTGCACCATTTGATCAATTCATTTAGCTTGCTGGAAATTTGGGCGCCCTGCTCAAGAGGTGAAGACGGTGCCAGTGCCCTTGGATCTTTTCCTGTCACCAGATACGACAACACTGCTCCAAAACTGTAAATATCGCTACATGGAGTCGCTTTGCCTCGCAACTGCTCGGGTGCCATGTAGCATTGTTTACCGATGAGCGTACCTGTAACACCCTCCATAAAATGATGGGCAGCACCAAAATCGACCAGCTTGAGCAAACCATCTTCGCCTTGAATGAGATTATCCGGCGAAAGATCTCGATGCAGTATTTGCGGCTCGCGCGAATGCAGATAGATCATGATTTCGCAGATCTGTCGCGACCAACCCGTCACTTGAATTTCTTCACGAGAACCATCGTGTTCCACAAGTTTTCTTAAATCGCGGCCCCGCGAATACTCCAGCAGCAAATAGCTCGTTCCATCTTCTTCAAACACATCCAGTACTTTGCAAATCTGCGGATGATTGATCGAAGACAGCAATTCATATTCTCGCTGAAATTGTTGCTGGAGACGAAGATTCTTTTCAGTTTCCACGGGCAGAACAAACTGCTTCAGTGTCGCCAACATGTTGTCGCTCCTGCGCACCAAATAGACTGCGGCACATGGCCTGCTGCTTAATTGCCTTACTACACGTAACTCCCCGTCTTTGATCTCGTGACCGGCCACGAACGGTTCGAAAATTGTGGAACGAAACGTGCCACTCTTTGCCTTATTGGCAAATTTGTCACCCTGAATAGCCTGATTCAGCTCTTCAAAAAACTGGAGCGCTCTCTTGGTAAAGATGCAACGATCAGCGAATTCATCGACGCTTCCCAAGACAGTTGAAATACTCTCCAACTCGAGCTGCGAAGTCTTGAATGCTATCCACCCGCCACTGTGAAATGTGATGAGAACCTTACCTCGTTTGAGATCTGATTTTGCCCCTGAGACATCAATTTTCTTGATGTCATTCCAGAGCCGATAGGGTCGGTAAAACATTGCTATGGTAAAGCCGTCCGGTACAAATATCCCATTTGGTTTGATGATAATTTCCGGCAGCTTGCGAAGAGGCAAAAACACGCAAGAAGTAATGGCAACTGGTACACAGCCGTAAAGAGCCACAATAGACGCAAGGAAAAGACGAAGCTGCTGCGAGTTAGTCAGGTCGAGATGAAGGTGGGCACTTTCGATTGAGGCGTTGAGCCAATTTACAATGGCCTGACCCAACGCTCCGGGACAGAAAGCAACGAGAGAAAAGATACTTGCATAGCAGAATACAAACCACGCAAGCGCACCGGCAATATTACGCAGCCATGAGCGAGCATCCCTCACTACAAAAGTGGAACTATCACACTTTCCTGTATTGAGAATGCCGTCTCTCACACCCGCAGCACGAGGATTGGCGGCGACACATTGAGAGAAATTCGCAAACTCAGCCGCGGCTCTCACCGCACGAGGGAACAACCCGATTGCCAGTGCTCCTGCAATGAACGCCTTGATTACGAAACACAGCGAAGGTAATTCGGACGGCGAAAGTGGAAGTCTAGCATCGGCCATCGAAGATCGCAGCCAATTCGAGACCATGTTGCTTAGCGCTCCAAATCCGATCAGGAAACAGGAAAGCAAAAAACACATTATCAACGTAACGAACGGATAATCAAACGTAAAGCAACTTCGCAAATCTCTTCGAAGTTGATTGAGTACGTTGAAGCGAGACCTTCCCTGTTTAAGAATTGCGGAACATGCCGACGGAACGACTAATCCACTTATTAGTAGAGCCGGCACAAGAAGGACTCCAAGTAGATAAAGCGGGTCGGAATTTACGGTGAGAATGTCTTGCTCCCTAAGGACAGAGGGAATCGCTCGCAATAATTGAATTATCGGGTTCGCAAGGAGAACCGCGAAAATGATCCTAGCGAAGCGTATATCGCCTTCCCACGTTTCTAACATGCGGAAGAGGCTATTCTTCTGAGTGAGCCTCGACCAGGGCAGATACCCCAGACAGAGAGCAGTGAGCATCATCCCCAAAAGCACTTTAATTGCACTCTGGACCATACCGAATCCCAGCCATCTGCCAATAATCGGAGTCAACAGATAGACAACACATGTTGCTATGGAAAAGCGTTTGATCCTGGAGAGCAACCCGGGATCGTCCCGGTGAGCGTCGGCAACCGATTTAATGAACGACAATATTTCGCGGCGGTGAAATCTAACCACAAGGGTTGCAATCGCTATAACAAAGATGACTAGCCAGATATCCATTAATACAGCCTGGTAACTGTCCGAAATATACCCGCAAATGAAAGATGCCGGGAGCTGCTACAGCGACTTTATGATACTGAAGGGTCGTTGTGATAAAAAGTACATTGTTGTCAGATTAGCGCTTGAACTTCGACCCTAACTTCGGGGCCCGTTCTTCCAAAAATGCCAAAAGCTCTTCCTTCGCCTTATTGAGGAGTACAGCCTCATCGGTGTTTCCCCCCAGATCAGGATGAGCCCCATTCGACAGCATCTGTTTCTTCCATGCTCGATTGATATCGGAGGCGGTAATGCCTTCCTCCATTTGCAAACCCAAGATCTGGCACTGTCGCCGAAGAACTGCGGGAATCTTCACGCCACGCTCCTCCACTGTCGGGTGAGCTTGCCCCTGGTGCACGAATTTGGTGGGGGCAGTTTCTTCCGCTGCCGGCGCGTTTTTCATCTCCCAGGTGAATAATCGGGCCTCTACCTCAACTGCTTCTTCTTCCCTATTTTGAGACCTGTAAAAAGACGCCAGTATGCTGGTGACAAGCATTACCTGGTCGCTATCTTTTCCATAGTCTTTTTCGGCTCTGCGAAGTGTGTCCTTGTACCTGATCTCAGCCTCAATCAACTGGTTGGTCCGGGCTAAAGCGCTGGCCGCCAAAAGGTATGAATTAAATGCAGTCTGAGTCTTCTTCCGGTTGTATGCCATAAGTGTTCCTAGCAGTCTTCCTAAAAGGGACTTTTGTTACCATATTCCCAAAAGTAGCGGTGATCCTCCAGCACATTTGATTAATCGGCAGCGCCTCGCCCAAAATAGTACAACGGAGAACAGCTTTCTATCCCTTCCTGTTAACTTTGCATCCCTGGAGATGAGAAGTATGGACTAAGGTCATGGCAAAAGAGTGACAGGCGGCATTGAATGGGGGGACAGGATGATATTAAATGACAGGGTGCGATAGGCAATCAAAGACGCAGGACACTTACTATGCAACGGAAGAGCGGATTATTCACCGCAGTGGACTGGAAAGCAGCACTACTAACCGTTTCTGCAACGATGATGATGGCTGCGCCAGCGGCGGCTCAGTATGTTGGCTCCGAAGGAACATCATTCGACAAGGACTTGGCGTCGACTTCGACTAACAGCACAGCAATAAATCACAAAGAGAACGCGATTAACTCAGCGCCAGTTCTTGGAGCCGCACCGCCCGCCGTGGTGCATCGTGCGGCGGAAATTGGTGGAGTAAATACTGCGGGCAGCGTGCGAATCAATATGCTTGCAAATCTGGAGGCACTGATAAATATTGGAGCAAATGGCACTGAAATAGTTGGAGTGTGCTGGGGAATCGCACTAATTGTTCTAGCATTTTTCAAAGGAAAGAATAAGACTCAAGGTGCGCTGTTCGGTCTCATACCGTTGGTACTGGGCGCCCTCTCACCATCTGCAATAAATTTTGCAATTGCGGCTGCCCGAGACGCAAACTTTTTCAGCTAGTCGGCAGTTGGTCTTGCTGCCAATGTTCAATCGATAGTATCTCAAATGGTATCTGGAACAATCGCATTGCAAACAAACGTGCCAGACTGATCCAGGCGATCGACCAGATTCTCTCGCCTGAGCCGCGCCACCAATTCATTGCGACTTTGCTATGACCCCAACTGTTGCTTTGGTGGCACGAATGTAATCGTCTGGCGATAACAATATTTGTGTGCCACGAACGCCGGCAGAAACTGAGATTACATCGAAGAGGTAGACGTTTTCATCGACATATACTGGATAATCCTTCTTACAGGCAAGCGCAGTTACGCCCCCGCGAATATAACCTGTAAGTGGCTGAACCTCTTTAAGCAATACAACTTCAGACTTCCGGTCGCCGCTAAGTTTCGCCAGAGCTTTCAAGTCCAGCTGCGCATCTCCAGGCACAACTGCAATGCAGACCCCGTTCTTGTCTCCGCGAACCACCAATGATTTGAACACTTGCTCTGGCGCAAATCCGATCTTCTCCGCCACAGTTTCCGCCGTAAGATCATCTGGATCAACTTCATACTCTCTCAGCTCATATTCAATGGAGAGATTATCTAACACTCGAACCGCATTTGTTTTCATAACCACTTACAATGGACCAATCGACAGAACATTACTCGGGATTGTTTAACAATTTCGATAAGATCCCAATCACAAGTGTGCCACTTAGCATGACAGATCCATAGATGATACTCTACTGAAAACAACGATAGGTCTTATCCTGCTTTCATTCTTGATAATGACATTCCGTGTGGATCGCGAATGAATTTCGTGTAATTCCGAAGATCCATCAAAATCTTTGTAGAGTTCACGCATTGGGCACAAGGCAGAGCAAATCTATCCCCTCACTTGGACAGATTTTGTACGGAGTACCCGGGTGCCTTATAATTTCACGACACCGCATCTGGAGGCGTTACGTGAACGTTGATCAACTTATGGAACGGTGTCAGCGCGATCACAGTTCTGCCAGGAGCTCCGGGCAGAACGCGGAAAGACTCGCAGAGGAGGAAGAGGAGGCGGAGGCGCCATGGAGCGGCATGGACGGCACAACAAGAATGAATGTTTGTCAGCGAGTGTTGATTATATGCATTCTGATACTGCTCCCGGGAACCGGACGGGAGCTCACATCCACAGCCAATGCGGCACCGTCCAAAAGTAAATGGACAAGGACGATAGTCAAAGAGAAGCCGATCGATCTCTCTCTGCCTCGCATGGTTCTGAAGCATGGACGTTTTTTTGTTGTACTTGATCCCGCCGGCATGATCTCTGGAGATGGTAAAGCAGGGTACGGGCTTTATGCCGATGACACTCGATTTCTGAGCGAGTGGGATGTTCGATTTAACAATGACAGTCTCGTGCTCTTAAACGCAGATGTATCCGAGAGTTTTGCAGGACACTTCCTCTACGGTAACAAGCCTTCGAAGAATCTCCCTGAACAAAGCATTATGCTGCAACGAGACATTGTTTTGTGCGATGGAATGACCGAGCGGTGGATACTTCGCAATTTCAATAACTTTTCCGCGCATGTCACCATGCATCTTAAGGTTGGGTGCGACTTCAAAGATATGTTCCAGGTGCGTGGTTGGAAGCGAGCGGTGTCTGGAAAGATCTTGAATCGCCGATTCTCATCCACCGGTGCCATCTTCACTTATGAGGGTGTGGATCGAAAACAAATGGGCACCACGGTAAGAATAGGTGGTGCACAATCATCTGGAGCGGAGGATCAAGAATCCTTTGTAGTTACTCTGCCTCCACGCGGCAGTCAAGCCATCGAGTTCTCGGTGCTACCGAGAATTGCAGGCAGGTTCACCCTGAACCACACTTCCTATCGAATGCAACTCGAAAAGGCGACGTCCGCTTTCCGCACATGGCTCGGAGAAGCGGCCACTATCTCAAGCGACAACGCCTCGCTCAATCGAATTGTCTCCACTTCTCTTCGTGATCTCTACATGCTCCGACAAGAGACACCGGGCGGCACTTGTATTGCAGCAGGGCTTCCCTGGTACGGTGTTGCATTCGGTCGTGACCAATGTATAACAGCGCTTCAGACTCTGCGAATTGTTCCGTCGCTGAGTAAGGAGGTAATTCAGGTTCTAGCCAGCTACCAGGGCAAGAAACATGATGCGTTCACAGAGGAAGAACCGGGCAAAATAATGCACGAACTGCGCACTGGTGAAATGGCTCGTGCCCGAGAAATTCCTTTCATTCCATACTATGGAACGGTAGACGCCACACCGCTCTGGTTACTTCTGATCGGCCAATACCTGGATGCCACCGGCGATAAAGTTACCGTAGAAAAATTATGGGCTAACATTTGCGCCGCATTGGATTTCTTGGACCGATCTGCCGGTGATGGATATTTAGCTTATGGTGGCAGGGGAGCTCTGTCAAATCAGGGATGGAAGGATTCTCAGGACTCCATTAGTTACCATGACGGAAAGCTTGCAAGGGCGCCAATCAAACTGTGCGAGGTACAAGGTTATCTCTACGCGGCATGGATTGCCTCGGCAAGAGTAGCATCGAAGCTCGGTCACAATGATATAAGCGAAAAGCTGATTCAGAAAGCACAAGCATTGAAAGTTCGGTTCAACAAGGACTTTTGGATGCCGGGACAGCACTACGTACCTATAGCGATCGATGGCGATGGCAAACAATGCGACGTTGTATCATCGAACGCAGGACACTTACTCTCAACTGGAATTCTTGAGTCTGATCATGCTTTGGAAATCGCGGACCGAATAATGCAACCGGATATGTTCAGTGGATGGGGGATACGAACTCTGTCGGAGAAGGAAGCGCGCTACAATCCGATGAGCTACCACAACGGCTCTGTATGGCCCCACGATAATGCAATGATCGCCGCGGGGTTTGCATCTCTGGGACAGACGGGCAAGACCAATGCAGTTCTGTCAGCGCTTTTATCAGTAGCAGAGAAGCAGCCTGATATGAGGTTGCCCGAACTATTTTGCGGTTTCTCTCCGAAACAGTTTGAAGACCCCGTACATTACCCCGTTTCTTGCACACCCCAAGCCTGGGCAGCTGGAAGCGTCATCCAAATGGTGGGTGCCTGTCTCGATTTGAGAGGAGCGGAGGGTTCTTCGCCACCGGTGCTCTCAAATGTATTGCCGTCAGCGAAGCGCTCTTCGCCACCGGTTCCCGGTGCAAATGCGTTGCCGGCAGCGTCCGGGCAGCTTCGAATTGGTGGGTTCTTGTACTCAGGACACAAGTACGATATAGAGGTGAAGGAGATTGACGGAGCAGTTAAATCTGCAGTGACCCCTCACTTACAATAAGTGGCAGCACCCTGGCGCTGTATTGACCGCCCAAAGCCGTCAGTTTGCCAAGATTTAATCATTGAAAATTGAACTTTTTCAAGGCTCCAAACGTTAGAGGTATATGGAACAACGAGGACATTGAAAATGCTGCAGCCCCGAAGATCTTCACGCACCTTGTCATGCGCTCTCTTTACGCTGATTGTGTGCGGACAGGGAATTGCGGGGCAAGCTGGGGAAGCCGCCCCGCAAGCTAAGCCGCTAGCCAGAGGCTACGTCAAGCCAACCCGGAGTGCCCAGCTCGACACCAGAGAGCCACGAAAAATCATTCTCAAAGGAGACGTCTCTTGCCGCGGACTGCTCCCTGAAGACTTGCAGTCCTCAATGGGTCTGGTATGCAGTAATGAAGGTAACGGTATGCGAATCAGTCAGGTTCGTCCCGGCTCCGAGGCATATAGGAAAGGACTTAAGCCCGGCGACCGTATTACCGACGTTCAAACAGACAACTCAGGGTGCCATGTGGTGATTGAACGGGGCAATCAGAAATACGTTGCACAACTTGGCGGACAATCCACGATGAGTTCGC
Organism: Candidatus Obscuribacterales bacterium; assembly: GCA_021732565.1. Lineage (GTDB taxonomy): Bacteria > Cyanobacteriota > Vampirovibrionia > Obscuribacterales > Obscuribacteraceae > JAKFUT01. The sequence goes on along the minus strand of JAKFUT010000347.1, from coordinate 4,532 downwards.
AGGAACCGGCGTTTGACTCACAACCACAGCAACCCTTCAACCTTAAGGTGCAGAATCAACGTTTTGAGCTGAATTCAAAGCAAGTTGCTGTTCTTCGCAATTTCAATCTTGAACTCATTATTGACCGATCTCGCTCGATGAGAAAAAGGGACTGTCCTGGTGGATTATCTCGCTGGGACTGGTGTGGCAAACAGGCTGTTGATATCGCCGGCGCCCTCGCTGCCGACAACGGAAACTGTCCAACAATCACTCGATTCGCTTGGGAATTCGATGTTCATGAGCACTGTAGTACCGCCGACGTGGCAGAGCTGCTATCGCGTAAAGACTTTCAATTCGGCACGCGTTTGTGCGAACCACTCGCGGCGCGTCTAGAAAGCCACTTCAGGAATCACAAGCCTGGCGAGAAGCCCCTGCTTATTGCGGTTATAACTGATGGTTGTCCGTTTCCGAAACCGGAGCCACGTATGGTTGTAGAGTCGTTGATCCAGGCTAGTAAGAGGATGAGGACCGCCACAGAAGTGAGTGTTGTATTTCTTCAGGTCGGCGATGATAATCCCAGGGGACGACGCTACCTGACCGAGCTAGGAACAAATCTCGTAAGTTATGGAGCGCGTTTTCAATATGTTCACGTGAAAACATTCGATCAGGTGGCAGATGTCGGACTAGTTCAAGCACTGGTCGATTCCGTTCGCCAGTCGTCGATTCCCCGGGAAGTTGCAGGCTCCCGTTCGAACACGTACTAGATCGCCGTATGCATGCCCGCCAACTGCTTGACGGACAGCCGGTATGTAGATTCACGGCAACTCTTAGTAACGCTGGAAAACTTCAACGCCCTGAGTTATGATCCCTCTCGATCAACGATAGATCACAGAGAACATCACCCATAGGCAAAACAGGCAATGTACATTTCCGCATCGCTGAGCATAATGTCCGAAGAATTAGCCCCGCAGAGAATAACTGCGCTTCTATCCATTGAACCAACACGAAGCTGGAAAAGAGGAGAATCCATCGCAACAGCGAAAGGATTTAGCGGTGCATCGAGTGGGGGATGGTTCCTTTATTCTTCCGAGCTCAAAAGCAAAGACTTAGCCGAGCACCTGGACTGGCTTGTAAGTAAAATCGGCAGCTTATCGCCACAACTATGCATTCTGCAAAGGGAGGGATATATGTTGAGCATTTGCTGCAATCTGTCTTCCCCTGAACGATTGGTCAGCTTTATCGTCCCTCCTAAGACTCTCAGAGCTATCAGCGAGCTTGGACTCGAACTCGATTGTGTCGTGGCATTAAACGACCATCCCAAAGAGGCATCTGCCAAAGAAAGAAAGAAAGAAAGAAAACCGAAAAAATAATTTGCCATAGTTGACGGCATCGAATTGCATACAGCCGCTGATACGTTACCCTAAGTAACCCTTCAAATCGTTACTTCTACATTTCTATGACACTGCGAATGCTGACCCTGCTTATCGTCGGTTTGATTGCTGAGGTTTCAATAATAAATCAAGACGTATTCGCCTCACAGCTTGAAAGGAATCAAATTTCGCGATTCCATGTCACTGCCGTGCCGTCTGGTGACGTAACATATTTGCACATCCGAGGTCTTCCGCCGAGTAGCTCTTCAAGCGGTTGCAGCAAGTTACAAGTGACAGTCTCCGGGCACGAAGTTTGGTTGCGAGGGCATGAACTCCTTGCGAAACAGGGTGGTCCGTTTGATTACGTTCTGACAATTCCATCAAACATAAGACGGGTCGCAACTGGTCCTAAGCATCAAGGAAGCAGGTAGAACAATGTCAGACGAAGTACACCGTTTCTATAAGCCACGGGGTGTTCGTATCGCCTGTCAAATAACTAGCATTTTCTCTGCTGCACTTGCTATCCTCGTCGTCTATATAATCCTTGCTTCCGGGCAAAAGGTGTCGGTGGGTTGGGTCGGCTCCGGTGTCGGTTACGAGGTGCCAGACTGGATTGTTCACATCGGCTTGTTGTTATTGGCATCGCCAATGTTTTTTACGGTTTACCTCCTGTGGCAAACCGCAACGAAGCCGTTCGTACAAATTTATCCCGATAAGCTTGTAGTTGGTAATGTTTTTGCTTTCGACGTGCGCAGACCTGCAGAACCGCTTGAAGTGATCAATCCGCCAGGCTTTGGCTGGGCAGTAAGAAGTGTTAGTGGAAAACCCTGGGCTGAAGTTCGGGTTGGAGTTCGTCGAGAGTGGACCAGAGTAGTACAAATAGGTGGTCTTGCCGGAATCGAGGGAGAACAGTTAGGTCAGGCTCTTGCACATTGGGTAGGCGTAGATCAGCAGTCTTGAGTTCTCACTCTATCGTTACTGGGTATCGAAGGCAGATGGTTCCGTTACCTAAAAGGGACGGTCGTACGCCGGTCGAATGCTTTTATTAGAGCACCCGGGAAAGACAAATGGCATTTGCCAATAGTAAACCTTCAAAGCGACGAACTTGCTATGCTTAGATCTTCAATATGGGTCCGATCATGCTCCGGACTCATTCAAAAGCTCTGGAGAACGTGGACATGATCGAGTACCGACACATATGTCACATCGAGCGAGAGCCGATGCAAAAAACGGCCAATCTAGGTTTACTGGCTTTTCTGATTTGTCTAAGCTCCCTTACTTGCATACTCACGTGTGTTGCACTTTCCGCGGAAGAAGATTCAGCCATCAAGGCAACGATTCGGGCAGATGGCTCGTTAATGCTACAAGGATCGGCAAAGTATATCGACCTGGTTTTTGGCGGGGCAGACACAGGTTTTTCAGATGACAGTCCAGTCGGAATTCGAGCAGTCACGTTAGGACAACATCTTTATGTGCAAGATGAAAAGAATGGCGCCTTACTGAAACAGTTGAGTTCGCCTCAGAGAAACGGGACTTTGAACATTGGTACGGACGGTATCACTCGAGGCGATCACCGCGATGAAGGTGGCTGGTTGAGCTGGTCGAGCGATATGGCGAGATCTCTGGGGCAAAAATGGTCCGCGGATATTCCGGGACAACTGCAAGTTCTCGTGGAAGTGAATGCCTCTGGTAACATGCGGATGATTGAGAAAGGCGCATTTTTTCCGGCAACAGATTCACGAAATAATTTTGTTACTGCCGCGAATTCGCCACGTCTCATTGAACGATTTGCGAAGAGCATCAATGACGCAATAGGAAAACTGGATAAAAGCCAGTTTGCAAATTTCCCCTCAGCATCAGCGGCGAAGTCGGTAGTATTTATGGCAACGTTTGTTGCCGATCATGACTTGCAGATATCAGTGCCCGACTTCTCGACATTCAGCGGACTTGCCGAGGATGAACAGAGCTTGAGAATAGCGAGAATCTGTTCAATTCTTGATGCATCTTATCTATCAAACGAAGCCGATCATCTTCGACTACTGCTGCCGGAAGCGTTGCGACACAACTTCATTCCTGATGGAGTTCAACACCAATTTTATTCGAAGACCCGCGAAAGCTTTTTTGTCATCGATAGAGGCAGCATTACTCCAAATTCAACCGACTGGAAATATACGCCTTACGTTAACTTGATTTTCGATCGCTACATCGCCATTAAGAAATTCAAGGACGCAGAACGCTTTGCAAAGTATCTGTCAGGGGAAAGTTCGCACACGGGTAACGGCACGCAGAAGTTGATTACCGAGCAACTGGACCTATTGGGCGAAACAAGAGAAGCAGCAAGACTCCGATCAGAATGACGTCTACTTGAAGTTGCATATTCATGCATATTCATTCCAGCATCCAGCGATAGGCAATCAACTGTTGCGAAGCAATCGCCAACTTTTGCATTCCAACAAGGGCTAATCAGATTTGGTTATTACCTCTTGAATCTTGGAGAATTGAATCTATCCTTCACCGTTTTTCAATGGTATCTTCACCGTTCCCTAATGATAATATATCGGGAGCCATATATATACCGAAAGTGGAAAAGCATTGGTGACTGTCAGATTTAGACATCTGCAACAGATACAGCCGCGATGGATCATAGTTTCGACCGCTATGAGACAGTTGAAGCATTTAACGATACCCTTGAATAGGACAACAGATTCATGAAAGACATGCAGCACTGGAATCTTAATCGCGCAAATTGGGATGAACGGGTAAACATTCACCTTAAAGCTGAGAGCTACAGCCTTGAGCAACTACGTTCCGGTCGAGGAGAACTTCATCCCATTGAAGAGGCAGAACTTGGTCCGGTAGCCGGCTTACGCATTTTGCATTTGCAATGTCACTTCGGACGCGACACACTTACTCTCGCCCAACGCGGGGCAGAAGTTGTGGGCTTGGATTTCTCCGGCGCGGCCATCATCGCAGCGTGCCAAATTGCAGACGAATTGCATTTAGCAGATCGGGCGCGGTTTGTTGAGTCCGATCTCTACGATGCGCAAGCGGCTATTCCCGAACCGGCGTCTTTTGACCGGGTTTATGTGACCTGGGGTGCGCTTGGCTGGCTGCCGGATATTCGCAGATGGGCAGAAATTGTTGCTAGCTTTCTGAAAATCGGTGGAAGGCTCTACCTTGCCG
>JAKFUT010000377.1 GCA_021732565.1 Candidatus Obscuribacterales bacterium | reverse complement strand
CTTGAACGACCGCCTCCATCTGCTGGAGATACCCCAGTTTCTTGGAAGAGACGCGGCTGTCTTCTATGAGCTTGGTCAGTAGCTCTATCCTGTCGCACGGAGAAAGGTCCTTTCCATCCTGCAATAGTTCTTTGGCCAACCGAACAGCCTTGCTACTCTCTCCGAATTTCAAATAACACTCCCACAATTCCCAGCGGATTTCGGTCTTGCGCATGTCTTTAGGAAGCACTCGGGCGGTTTCCGCTAATCGCGGCACATAGCGTTGTTCCTGGCGGGATAGAACGACTAGTGCTACACACTGGTCAAGAGTGCCCAGCAGTTTTAATTTATCGTTTTCTTGAATCGCCACTTCGGCCCAGCGGAAAGCTTCAGAATGGACTCCTAGGCCTTCATACAAGTGAGCCAACCTTACTAGACTTACCAATCGTTCCCGGGGCTGAAGGTTTGTGATAACTGCAGATAAACTTCTCAGTGCAGGCTCTTTATCCAGTTTGCTGTTTGGCGGAGAAGGGATATATTCCCACATGTCTAATCGCTGAAGAACAGTTAGCTTGTTTACTTTGCTGTCGTCTTGCAATGTTATCTTAGCCCATTGAGCGCTACGCTCCCGCAGGTTCTCATATGAGTAACTGTTGGGGGGGGGGCGGAACGGAACTTGTGATTCGCTAATTTCTTCTATTGCCGCATTTGACAGTCTTGCAAACACCACGGTCAAAAAATATTCCAACTGAACCCGGTCGGTTACCGGGAGTTGCCCTAGCAGAGACGCTACTCTCTCAAGATGGATAATTTTTACGGCTTTTACATGGCTTGCAGCCAAGCGAAGAAATAGATGGCAACAATCAAGCAATGGCGGGTGAACGCGTTTCTCGTTACTTTCGATAACAAGGGTCGCCCATCTGAGAGCCTCCTGCTCGTCTCCTGCAGCTTCCTGTGCAAGGGCTAAGAAGTAATACGTCTCCACAGGCGAACTCCGGCTCTTTTCTATAAAGCTGGATGCCTCGTGCAAATGCTTTGCCAGTTTTCTCTTGTCGCTCTCCACCAATGCTAGTCGGTAGGCGCAGGGAGCCACTGCCGTTGGCTCGGAATTGCTGAGCGATAGGCGAAAGCATTTTTCGAGTTCCTCATATACGTCGCCCTTCTCTTGTAGAACCTCTTTATCACTCGAAATCGCCACAAGGTCTACGATTTCAGAAATCAGGTTAGATTGCCGAACCAGATTGTCGTGTTTGCCCGATGAATCGGAATCGTCTTGATTTTCCCGAGAAAAAACCTTATAGAGCTCAAACGCGGAGTGCGCCTTTTTCGATTCGATTTCTCTTGTAATTGCCCACTGATTCAAGATTGCAACCTCAGACCGAATCTCTGGACGTCTTCCGTATTGCTTTGAAAGCGACCGGCAGAGGTCGTACATATTATTTAGAACGATGACGCTTTGGCTGCCAGTGCTGGTTTGGAGCAATTCTTTGTATTTAGCCGTCACATGTTCTTTCTCCCAGGCCTTGTTTGGCACATTTGATGCGTAACGACGAACAAGTTCCAGCCTACGATCGAACGGGAGATTGGCAAGTGCATCATGTGATTTTGTTTGCGTCAGGTTCTTCATGCTAATTTGATCCGTTTTACCGAACCTAAAATTGGAGGTCAACGCGTACCCTCCCAGAAGTAATAACAGGAAGAGACAAATCGAAGAATATGCGACTGATGATGCAAATCTTTTCTTAGATTTGTCCGACAGCAGCAAGTGGGGATTTGAAAGAGCGTTTTCGAGCTGGCAAGTTGTTTGATACCGCTCAGAAGGGTTCTTTTTCAGGCATTTTTCGACAAGCATTTCCAGGTTGGGATAGCTGGAGCCGTCGTTCATCACCTTCGCCAAGGGAGCATACTCGCCAAAGGCCTGCTTCATAAGCAATTCCTCCATCTTGCCGGCCGCGAAAGGAGGTTGGCCCGTCAAAAGAAAATACAGGACACAACCCAGAGAGTAAACATCTGAGCGTTCATCCTGCTGCCTCCCCCAACACCCTTCCGGGCTCAGATAAGCTGGTGTCCCCACCACCTGACCGGTCAGGGTTAGCTTCTGATATTCATCACATGCAGTGGCACGCACCAGCCCGAAGTCTATTATCTTCACATCGCCTGTATCCTCTATGACCATACAGTTTCGGGGATTCAGATCTCGGTGTACAAAGCCCTGTTGATGCATTGCACCGACTGCTCTGACCACTTTGCCAAAAATGGCCAAACTGTCCGGCAGAGGCAAGGGGGAATCACTTCGCAAGTCATTGAGGGTACGGCCTTTTACATACTCCATGACTAGAAAGGGTGTCTCGCCGCTCAGTCCATATCTGTAGACCTTTACTATACTTTCGTGATCGATTTGAGCCAGCGATTTTGCTTCTCGCAGGAACCGTTCACGAGCCTGATTGTTTCCGAAAACGTGAGGATGAAGGATTTTAAGGGCTACGGGGCGTCCAGTTGATGCACAGAATGCCAGCCAAACGGTAGCAAAGCCGCCCTCACCCAGGAGTTCCGCGCCCTCCAGGTGTTCTTGAAGCATTATCGTGTTAATCAATGTTTTTCATTGCCGGTTGCAGTGCTATCGCGCCTCTTGGGGCTATATACCACAGATCACAAAAGGCTCGCATCAGGTGGCATCTGCATGGTGAGCGAATGACCTCTGTCGATGTGGCGCTGGTGAGGATGAAGTCGGGGTTGCCCAACTCCGCTCCCACCTCAGCAACCTCAGCCGGGGAACGTGGAATCAGGTTCATTGGAACCTCCTGGATACACTTACACACCGAACTACCAAGAGTGTGCACCAACTAAGACTGTAAGAGGAACCTTGCCTTTTGGTGCCTCCCTCTGCAGGGCAACGTCAGCGAGATCCTCACGAAACGAGTTTTCGCCAACCAGATTCTTGCACTGTTCATCTCACCGAGCAGCCGCTTGAGCCGGGAGCAAATCAATCTGTAAAGCCTGGTACAAATAGCGGAATAACGACGTAGAATTTTGTCCCTTCATTCTCCTTAGATTCCACATGAATGCGTCCGCCATGAGCTTCCACTATCGCTTTGCTTGCAAACAGACCTAATCCCGAGCCGTCCCGGCGAGCCGCGGAAGTTGCGGCATCGTTGAATCGATCGAATAAAGTACCCAGCAGTTCCGGTTTGATTCCCTTACCCTGGTCGGACACAATTAAAGTGACCTCCTTTCCACCCCGGGTCGCCTCCACCTTTATTGAAGAGTTCTTCGGAGAGAACTTTATCCCATTAGAGATGAGATTGATCAGTACACGCCTCATCCGTTCGGAGTCCACAGGGCAAGCTCTTTCAGCGACCGCGTTGACCAAGGTGATACTCTTTGCCTCTGCCAAATCCCGCAACACACTTATACTCTCCTCGACCAACTGTTTAAGGTCAGTCATCGAGTAAACCAGACCGGGCTTGCCGACGTCGATTCGGTGAAGATCTATGAGATCCGCGATCATGTCGAGCAGAAACTCTGCGCTCTTCTCTCCGCTTCGAAGTCTCCTTTGACCCAGATCGTTCACGGTTCCGTAAGTACCCTGAGAAAGGAGTCTGAAGGTCCACTGGATACTTCTAATTGGAGCTCGCAAATCATGACTGACGACAGCAACCATCTCGTTCTTTATTCGGTCGACCTCGGCTTGCGCGCTGATATCGCGGACGACTGCAAAAAATAACTGCACAGTGTGCGACCATTCGACAGTCCAGCAGGTATCAATTAGCTTTCTGTCTCGACTGAAAAGCCGAGCTTCAAATGAGAACTCAGTAGTCATGTCTCTGCCCGATTCGAAAAGGCTCTCAAGGTTAACCTCACTATCCGTTACCAAGAGATCTTGAAGCATTTGTCCGTGTACTTCCGGGGGTGAAATTCCCCAAGCTTGGACACTGCCGGGAGTCACTCCTAATATCCGCAACCCCGGGTCGAGAATGCATGTTACTTCCTCGGCGTAGTCGGCTATCAGATCCTGATGCTCCTTCAGTCGAGCCAGTTGAGTAAGTACAGCCGAAAGACCGGACTCCAGAGGTTCTCGCGTTTTTATCGCCAAGTCGAGGCCTGTTTGGTTGTGTTGAAGAAAGGCATTCATAGTGGAGATTCTGGAGAGGGTGGCAAGGTTTGAGAAAGTCAGCCACCCAGTACCTATCACCATTGGAGATAACAGTAGCAAAGCAGCCCAGAGCGACCATCCGTTGCCGATTAAGCAACAAGCTATGGCACAACACATAACAGCCATCGTGCCTGCCACCGGATAGGCGGAGAGAGTTATTTGTTCGTGGTATGCGGGAGGACGGCATTGATTGTTCATGGGGCGAGATAGAATAAGTTTTTCGAGGCGATCTTTGTCCGCCATAATCAACGCGGCGGGGGTACAAGAGGCTTGATTTGCGGCATCCGCCAGTGCTCGCCTGCGCAGGCGAGCTAAGTACCACTTTCTTAATTGCTCCGAGTAGTCGTCTTGCAAGGTCATGACAAGCTGAACTCTGTACTATCTGAATATTTACCCGGCGATACCAGTCAAACCTGTGGTGAATTCTTTGGTGCGTCATTAAACGTTTGTTTGACACAAGTGGTCTGAACATTGGACTGCCCTAACAGGTCAGTCCTGCATAGAAACAGACATTAACCAGAGCGGGCCGCGATGCGGCGCTGCCTGGCTGCCCGGCTCCCTCGGCATGCGGCCCGGCACGCGCTGCGGGCTATCTCGGGAAAAGCCAGTATGAACTACCAGCCGGACACTCCTGAAGGCGTGCTACCGATATATATGTAACTGAGGAATGGGTTCCGTTTATTCTGAGTTTGACATAGATCTCAACCGACCAGTCGCGATCAGCCTTTCGCTATTTCTGATTTACTCGGCGTCATGCGTGATCTTGCCGTTCGCATTTACCGGCTTGTACCGGCGGAGTATGAACCCTGGCGCCCTCGCACCATTTGCCGTACTTCAGGAAGGAAACTCCAGAAACCCACAGTTGAAATCCAAGCGGAAGCAAATGGCTAGTTAGCGCCCAAGACTCGTACCGAAAGCATCGCCCGGGTTTTCACCCTCTAGGAGGTTTCCATGAAACCGTTTTCCGTGTGTCGGCGAATTGCGTCGAACTTGGCTGTGTTCGCAAGCACTCATTTCGCCAGCATGACGACTGGTGTGTTGGTTATCTGTGCGTGTCTGTGTGGATGCGAATCTACCCATGTTGCCAACGATCCGCCGCGACTTGACCGAAGTAATCGATTCCGTGAATCAAACGCCCCTGTCTGGTTCACGGGGGTGGTAAAGAGAAAGAATCTCTTCGGCAGCAGTCTGAATAACCTCGCCTTCCTCTATTTTCACTCTCTCCTGTTGCTATGCTGCATAGTAAGCACCGTATTCGGTGCGAGTGTTAGGACGTGTGTTCCCAAGATCGAATCGAAATCCCCACGCTGACTTCACCGTAATGTCCGCTTTCCAGCTTGAGGAACTCATCCTGTGTGATTCGCCCTCCGCGCCGGTTGCGCTCGTGGTCTTTGTACCCGTGGCTGTATGCCTGGACTATGCCATCGAGGGTGGACATTGGACCAACGCCATGAGCCACGATGATGATGCGCTTGCCACCACGAGATTTGCCCATGTACTCCCCAGAGGCTGTGGTGAAATACATTCCCCACGGCCCGGGGTCCGCTCGGTGGAAGACGTGGAGGTTGACAGCCTCGCATTGATGATGTCGGGAAGGGTAGCAACACGGCCGTTGCCGCCGATGAAGGCCGAGGCAAGTTTCCACGCAGGAACGAAGCCGTCCGGGTGGTAGAAGGCCATGCCAGTAGTTTTTGTTGAGTTCTTTTCCATTGCTTTCTCCTTTCTCGTTTCAGAGTTTTGGAAGACCCTGCATCAGCAAACTGATGCAGATCCATCGAATGACCAATCCCTAAACAGCCTCACTGCAAGCAAATTAGCACTTGTTTGTTAGAGAGAGGCTCCTTTTTCAATGCCGGCTGCCGTGGCGAAGGAAGAAAGCCACTGCGTGATGCGGTCAAAGCGCACCCACCGCTATATCGAGAGCTTAGGTCACTTGCGCAACGGGTTTGCAACCCCGTGCAAGGAGAGTGTTCAGAAACTCATTCAGCGGCGTTCTCCCGAAGAAGTTCCGCTACATCTGACAGCAGGAGGACCGGAACTCTGCTCTCCGGTCCCGGTACACCTTCATCCATAAGCCTTTTGCGAGCTGCAGCCGGTGGATTTACTCTGCCCGTTTGAGCAGCCACCGTTCAAACGGGCAGTGGGCCGACTGGCAGCTGGTCCGTGGTGACGCAACACTGCACGGCTCTGGGTCTGGACCCGAAGAAATATCGGCGGTCTGCAGACATCAGCAGCCTGCGGTTCAGATTTGCGACGTACTGATGAGAGTACCTTCATAGAGGCTTCGGATGGTGCGTAAGCAACTTGATGGCGGACTGCTGTTTTATAAAAGTACTGAACATCGGTCTTCCAGGCATCCGCTCGACATACACCGCGCACAGAAATCCGGAGTCCCCATTGAACAACGGTGCTTTCCGGAGAACTATTTTCTCTTCTTGCCAAAGATCAATTTCGCCAATGCGTACGTGGGGGACACTATTGTGAGCGCTGTGTCTGCAATCTCGGCGATGTTGCTGGTTGTATCGGTACTCGTAGCATTGGGGTCTCCTTGCTCTGTCTTCTTTGGATCTTTCGCGCCGGACGTTGCTATTTCTTCTCCAGTGTTTTGGCTTATCCTTCGCTTCTCTTCGACTGATCTTGAAAGTCGTGCACGTTCGGCAGCCTCTGCAAGTGCAGCCTTCTCAGACTCAAGTGTGAGCTGCCGAATGGCTGAAGCACGATGCACTTGCGATGGATGTCCCAGACAAGCAAATAATCTCCGTGCTTCATTTAGATCTTGTTTTTTGTCACTGCTTAGTTTTACCTGTAGATGCCTAATTGAGGCAGCACTCAATGCGGATTCAAAAATCGCGGTCCCTGCTGTCCGAGTAGATTCCTCAGCGAGCAATCCAGCCACGAACGACATTACGTCCACATCCTTTGCGTATTTTACGGCTAGGTCTCTGGCCGTTTGCTCGTTTTTTTCGTCGGGATCGTGTGCCGAGCCTACAAGAGATAGCAGTCGCAGCAAGCTAAGGCTGGCTGCGCGCACTTTCTCATTTGTTCCGCTCAGTGCAGCGAGAGGATTAAACCGCAGTGCCGATTCATCTGCGCTGTTCATGCGCATGAGGCTTGCCTTTGCCACCGGATTAACCTCATCGAGAAAGACTTTGATATCCTCGGGAGAGAGCGATCCTTTCAGCAGAAATTCGGCCTCTTCTTTTCGACTACCTTCCAGCATCTTTTCCAACCGATCTAATATATTTTTTCCGTCAGCGGTAGCATTGAGTGTCACCCGCTGCTTCAATGCAGCTTCGCTTCCCCTCAATATTTCTATTGCGCGAGAACTGACTTTCTTCTTTGGGCTTACAAGATCCTCTAGCAGCTCCTTGAAGGGTCGAGCAAATTCATATGACGCTAGATCTAGAAATTTGACGATTCCCCTAACCTCCAACGGATTCGTCGAGTTCAGCAAGGCGAGAACCGCTTTTTGCTGAGCATCAGGGAGAGACACCACACGTTCGAGTGGGTCGTACGTAAGTGTGAGGAGGAGAGTTCTGGCAACCTGACGTTCTTGCGGTTTGCCTGCCAGCAAGGTCTCGAGCTTTCTTTTTACAACATTGCCCAGTCCCAGGCTCATGAAGTTCGTCGCTGCTAGTCGGTCTTCGGGATCTTTAGAACTCATTAGTTTGCGGATCTCGCGACCAACGGCTTTGGATTGATCGCTCGTTTTGTTGCTCTGCCAAGGATTTACTTGGAAACCGTTCACTGTTCGCACAAAATGCACCATATTATCTGCTCGTACATTGTCCAGAACGGAAGCAGCCAAACGCTTTTCATCATCGTCGCCGCTGAACCATTTTATTACCTGCTTTGCGGCTTCAACAGTTTGCTGGTCACTATCGGCGAGCATTCGGAGCAACTGCCGGCTGTTAGGTATAAGAGGGGCAGGATCATCCCGCAGACGTTTAATGATCTCACGAGCGGCTGACGGGGCTGATTCCAGCAGGTCCCCGAGTACTCCTAGCAACTCATCGCTTAGGTTTGAAAGAATATTGTCCTTGTGCTCGGGATGCTTGTTGAGCCAGCCTAGTATTCTTTCGGCAGACTTAGCGGCAGCCGGCTGCTTCGAAGTCAGCATCAGTAGCAGTTCTTTTGCCGAATGTTCGGCGAGCGTGTTGTACCCACCATCATCGCCAAGCTCAATTGCCTCCAGCAGAATCATGCCTGCCGCTCTTGTCGACTCCTGACTGAGAAGTTTGTTTAGTTCAGGCGCCATTTCAAAGTGGCTACGGGAATACGGTCCATCCTCCCAGTTTGTTGACACTACCCGCATTACCGTCTCAAGGTCTTCTTTTGCTTTTCTATACTCGTCGCGTTTCTCATGCCATCCCCTGCTCGGATCGGTTTGGAGGTCGTTCCGGTTCTTTATCAATTGAAACACGTGGTCAGATAGCTCCCTCGCCTTTTTTCCTTCGGACATGCGAACAACGTTTCTCCCCGTATGCCATTGCATCAAACGATAAAGGCATCCACCGCCCTGCTTTACCCATTCGAGTAATAGTTCTTTGTCTTGCCCGGGGCGATCTAAAACTTCTAGAAAGCTCTTGACCAAGTTCGGTTCCTTGAGTTCCCTCAATATACTTATCCCGTGGTCCGGCAAACTATCCAGACGCCGAGCTGTCGCTTTGTCGTGTTTTAGCATATCGTGCAGGCTTGAAACAGTCGCTATATCTTTTGTGGCAAGGAGAAGTCGGGTAATACCTCTGTCGTCTTTGTTCTCCGAGCCCAGCATCTGCACGATCGATTTTGCCACCCCGGTGTCACCAGCAAGAATAAGTCGGACATCCTCATAGTCTTCTTGCGAACCGGCCATTTCTTGCAATATGGTCAAGCCGTCTTGATAATCCCTTCCTTTCTTACCCAACTGTTCTTGCATATGAAAAAATGTCATGAGTTCACTTGAAGTCAGATTGCTGCCACTCAGTTTCATTGCAGTAGCTACCTTGTCCTTATTAGCAATGACTTCTCTAAATCCGTCGCTACCTCCATACTTAGGTTCGTCGCTGATAACTTGCCCCGTGGCGGAAACTGTGATGCCCCTCGATTGAGCATACTCAGCTCCAACGTTCAGCAATTTCATTGCCGCACCACGCTTGGCAACATCTCGCAAGCCCTGCAGTAAAACATCGAACACCGGTTTGTTGCTGGAATGAATATCCATCAGGAGGTGAATTTTTTCCCGGTCATAAGCATGCTTAATGATCGCCGCTGCATCGTTCTTTCCTTCGTCAGTGCCAAGCATTTTCACCAACTCGAGTGCCAATGGCTTGTACCGAAGATCCGTCAGCATCTCAACTATTGTGTCAACGCCCTCGGTTCGGCTCCCTCTTTCCATCATTCGAAGGATCTCGATGGCTCCTTTGGAATGCTTGCTTGAGTTGAGCAAGCTCGCGAATTCATCTATATGTCGCTGTTGACCGATATTTCGAACTACGAGAAATGCATCAAGGTCGGCATTCAAAAGACCGACTAAAGCGGTTCCGGTGCGTCTTTCGTTCTCCGAACCACATAGAAACCCAAGCACCTCTGCCGAGTCGAGTCTGTCGATGCCTTTTGCGCTGATAAGTTTGTCAAATGCTTTTCGGTCCGGCTTGCTCTGAGACATCTGTATCAGGGTTGCTACTTGGTCAGCGCCCAAATCCAATTCTAAGATGTTTATCGCTTCCTTCCTGGAAGTCTGATTTGCGAACATTTTCCTAATTGCAGTTGTATCTCGGGGCGCGATCAGAGGAATAAGCTCCATGAGTTTCAATGCAGCACGATGTTCTCGAGGCTCCAGACTTGTAAGCAGTTCTTTCAACAGGGCGGCATCTTCTTTTTGATCCGGATTATCGAATATCTTTTGCCACGAACACAGGGCAGCATCCGGTTTGTCGGAGAGCTGAATCCGTTCCAGAATGCAACGATTTGCCGCACCGTCCAGCGAATCGGTGAGCTTGGCAAGCCATTTTGCGGCAACTGCTGCGGGATCTCCACCTTCCGCGAGCATCGATATCAACGTTTTTACCGCCTTGCCTGAAGCAGCGTTGGCCGACTCCTTTGAAAACATTTCTTTGAGAACGGACAGAACTCCAATATTCTCTCGCTGACACAGCCTGTCAACCGCGTCGGCCAGCTTCTTCAAGGCTTTAGTCGTAGAGTCGTCGCTAACAATCGAAAGCGCCGCTTTGATCACGTACTGCTGCTGCGGGTGTTCCAGAAGCGATCGAAATCGTTTTCCAATTGCTTGTTTGTCTCCGTCCGCAGAATCGAGAAGTTCCACCAGAATTTTGTTGGCTCGTTGCTCGTCGTATTCCGATTCAAATTCGTCTACTAGATCTGGAGAGCCTGATTGGTCCGTAATAAAGAACTCCGGGAGCGAGGGGCGGTGCTGCAATTCATTGGTCTGGCTTGCCAATGGCTTATCGAATTTGAAGATGGATGGTTCTAATTCAAGGATGCTATTCTTCGATGAATCTGTGTCCAACGGGTTGGCGATTTCCTTAGTCTGCTTTTCAAACGGCATATTTGATTTCTCCTGACGCTACGTAATCTCAATGCACAGTCAAGACTCAGGAGCCCGGCGAAACTCTTTGCCCGATTGACTCAAGCGCCTCGCCGAAAGTACAATCCCGGCTCGGATTCCCAGTGTGCGAATCAAATGATCCAACTTCACCCTACTAAAATTGTTTCGGTAAATGTTCATCAAATCAGCAACAGGTGTATCCAAATCCTGTCCCGCGATCAGATACCTAACAAATAAATGCTCCAAATCGCCTGCAACAAATTGGTGGCCAGCAACCTAACGCGTCGAGATCGAGAACCGACCGCAGTTTTTTATGGACCTCGTTCAGAGCCGAATCGTTGTTGAGACTTGATTCGTGCGGATTAACTGAACAAAGATGCGCAGGTTATTGAGCCGCTTCTGATTACAATTAGGTCTAGCGCTAAGCTGAGGGACTCTCGAAAATTTGATTGCCCATCCATCACGGAACGTCATTTGTTGAATCAAGCAGGTCCAGCCACGTCATTGGATAGTTAATTCTCCGCCGGTGGCGAGTTGCAATTACGGGCGTTTCTGATATTAATAAAAATCTTGTGACACAGCTATAGTCCTCTTTTATCGTGCACGGTATGGATGGAGATGACCATATAAAATTTTGCTCGTGAAATTCTGACTGACTCTCCGCTCTGGAGATTAGCACCGGATTCTAGCGACCGTAGTTCGCAGACTCAGCTGAAAGTAAATGATGTCGTTCACCTTAGCCTTTTGACGATTTACTTCAGCTTAGATAAAAAGTTTCGGTAAGGATTCATCAAAACAGTGTAAAAGCGACTGCCTGGTCTCGACCCAAAGAGCAGAACCCGGAGTAGAAGCTCGAGGTGCGTATAGAAATCCGGGACTTTGGCCATCTTCGCGAACAATTGATGAACAAAATTTCGTAAGGTCTTCTTGTCTCAATCGAGGGCAGGGAAAATGGATATTAGGCAATACACGGAAAGCCCGAACGATGATACGAACAGGCCCGCGATTGGGAGTTCGGATTTATCGTTACTTGAGCTCGTTTTCGAACCACCGTTAATCACCAGAAATTGCCACTCGCTGCCGGAATTCTTGATTGCGGACAAATCAGGCTATCCGGGGCCAGTAGTAGGCGAGTTTGAATCGGAGTACGACGAGCAAAGAACTAACAAAATTTTGGTGGAACTTCTCGGCTCTGCAAACGGCGACAAACAAGCAATTGGAAAACGATTTTGTTCACTTCTGGAACGTCCGCAGCAGAACGTGATCGGAGCAGCGCTTTCGGTTCTTTGCGAGGACTACCCGATTGAGGATCTGAAGAAGCTGCTCGGCGCCGTTGAGAAACTCTATCACAGAGAGAATATCAAAGTTCTCTACGTTCTTAACGAGATGTTTTCGAAGGAGTCGGCCAACTCTGCTTCGGGCAAAGCGGTAAAAACCCTGATATCAATGCTTGCGGAAGGAGGCGCTCCCGCAACAGTTGCCGAGAAATGGCTTGGCAAGCTCACCGATCCGCGGGACGCTACTGCAAATCGTTGCATTCTCGAACGCATTTAACTTTCCTTCAACTCGGATATTGCCTTGTGTTCGTGGCAACAGATACTCGATAATCCGGACCAAAAAGAAGATTCCGCCCTGCTGAAAGAACTGCTTACAAGCCAGGAGCCTCGCGAACAGCGTGCTGCTTTGAAATTCATGGAGTTGAGTGTGCTGATCGATCACCGGGATACAATTGCAATTAGGACAATGCTCACCAATCCAACTTCCAGGACCGAAGCCGTAAACATCTTGGAATTGGATTTGGGCGCGGCACAAGTGGCTACCCTGCTACAGAAAATCGGAAATGCTCTAAAGAAGTTTCGAACAAAATTCATTGGTAACTGAGGTTTTGCAATCTGCCGTGTATTGCTTCACTCGTCGGCGCAAAAATGCTTACCAGACTGGAGACCAATCCCAACCTTCGCCCATGGGGCGCATTACTACAGGTAATCGTTGATGTGTGCAAAGGTCGTGTGGCTGCCTGCTTGAGTCCGCGTTCACCTGCTTGGACACGGCCCGTCAATCGAGATGCACTTCCGACGCCAAATACTCCACGAGCACGATCCCGGAAGTTTGGCACCGCCCCTCCGAGCGTGCGGTCAATTTGATTGAGCATGTTTTGCTCCGCGATAAAACGGTCAATGGACGCTATTTGTGATGTGCTAAGCCGTCGCGGATCAGGAGGCCAATTTGGGTGGTGTGGGACGTTTAATAGTTCTCTAGCCCTCTCAAGCTCGCGGGGGGATCTTTGGTAGTGCCGATAGTGCAACAGATCTTCCAACGGAAGGCGGCGAGAGACCGCATCTAACTCTCGCTGCTCGTGTCGGTATCTCGCGGTTCGCGGTGCGTTGCGGCAGCTAGTTGCACCTTAGCCGTTGGCTGTGAAAAATCGGTTAACGCTGTATGATCTGTCAACGGATGCCGCTGTAACTCTTGCAATATTCTGGATGCAAAGTCATCTATCGGGACTGTTTCCGCGCTTGGTATCAGTTCGGATTTACGGTGACATTGCTGATTCATGGCAACTCCTTGGACGGATAAACCCCGGCAAACGACTGGTCGGCGCAAGCGATCAGACCTGAAAAGTGCTGGATGCACTTCTATCTGAACACAGTTGTCTTTAACGCTTGCGGTCGAAGGCGCGATCAGGCTTGCTCGCTGGTTTGACATACCGCACACCGGAAAGGCGAATTTCCCTGATCGAAGGAAGTTTATTCAAATCTTTCAGTGCCTTTTCAGTAACCTTTGTGCGATCTAGACCAAGATACTCCAGCTTTTTCAACGGAGTAATCTCGGCAATAATGGCATCGTCAACCGGACAGCGAAAAAGTT